>CBFGNY010000115.1:0-14358 GCA_965650235.1 uncultured Flavobacterium sp.
ACAGTATTATTGATGCTATAAAAAATGGAGATGTTGATGCCCTGGTGGTCAACAACAATGGGGTCCCACAGCTTTATTCACTTGAGACTGCCGATTATACATACAGGCTGCTAATAGAGAAATTCAGGCAAGGTGCCCTGAGCATTGCCAAAAACGGACTGATCTTATATTGCAATGATTATTTTGCAAAACTGGTCAACACTCCTTCAGAAAAAATAATTGGAAACTATATACAGGAGTATTTCGACAATGCCTCGCAATTTGTTACGCTTATCGAAGCTTTAAAGTACGGGCTTAGCACGCACGAAATCCTTTTTAAAAGTGATGGCGGCTCCCCTACTACTTTTCCCGCCTATATATCGCTTACTGATCTGGAACCCTCAGTTGATGCCATTGGAATTGTAGTAGTCGATTTGACTGAGAAGAAAAATCACGAAGAAGTGCTAATCAAAAATCAGCAGCAGCTTGAGAAAAAAATCAATGAACTTAATCGAATCAACAGCAATCTGGAAGAATTCATTCATGTGATTTCGCACGATTTAAAAGAGCCACTGCGTAAAATCGTCATGCACAACAGTAAAATTGACGGCACTTACCTGACCGAAATCGATGCCAGATCAATGGATGTCATCAAATTATCGGTATTGCGCCTCAATTCCCTTGTAGATGATTTGGTTAAATATTCTTCCCATACCGTACATCATGAACATACCGATATTAATCTAAATACTGTTATTGCTGAAGTAATTGAAGATCTCGAAGTGATTGTAACCGACAAAAAAGCCGAGATAAAAATTGGAAACCTGCCCGTTATAAAAGCTTCACGAGTGCAAATGCGCCAGCTTTTCTCGAATATGATTTCGAACGCCATTAAATATGGCAAGGCAGATAAACCTCCGGTTATTGAAATTTATCAGGACGATAATTTAAATGTTGAAATACCAAATCAAAATGCTAAATTTGTAAAGATTCAGATTAAAGACAACGGTATTGGAATGGAGTCAAGTCATCTTCTTAAGATTTTTACTATTTTTCAGCGCCTGCATGCCCGAAACGAATATTCAGGAAACGGTATAGGCCTCGCGATTTGTAAAAAGATTATGGAAAACCACTCCGGAAATATCACTGTCGAAAGTACACTGAACGAAGGGACAACATTTAATCTTTATTTTCCAGTTTTATAAAATGCCTGAAAAAAAATTACATATCATTATTGCCGAAGACGATAATGATGATGCAGATGTAATCTGCGAAACCTTTACCAACAACCCCAGCTTTGGCAAAGTGAGCCTTGTGGCGAATGGCGAAGAACTGCTGAATTTCCTAAAAGACACGTCAAACGAAAACCCTGACGTGATCCTGACCGATATTAACATGCCCATACTCAACGGCATTGAAGCCCTGCAGGAAATTTTAAAACACAACGAACTCAAAAATATTCCCTGCTTTGTCTATTCGACCAGTATAAATCCGTCTTACAAACAAAAATGCGATGTGCTGGGCGTAAAAGGCTATCTCATAAAACCTTACTCCTTCGAGGCTTTCGCCGAAATCCCGAAGACGATTCTGAGTATTATTGAAGCATAAAAAAAAATAAAAAGCGAGATTTTTTCTTTTAGAGAGAGTCTCGTTTTTTTATTAGAAGCTGTTTCCTGCTGTCCGCTATATCTTTTGTGCCGAACCCCGGCACAAAAGGATGCCACTTTCATCAGGGCTAGATGGTTTTGGGTTTCATTAGATGTTATATTTTTTAATCGTTATATGGTTTTCATAATTCATCTTAATTATTTATTCGATACTTTAGCAATCGAATTATTTTCATAATGATTATATAAATCTTTTTCATGGCTTTCAACGAAGATTCTCGCGTTAAGATACCCACGATATTGCATCTTATGCGATTAGGTTATACCTACTTGTCATTATCAAATCAAAAATGGGATGAGTCAACCAATATCTTCACAGATATTTTTAATGAAAACATTAAAAAACTTAATCCCGAATTATCAACCAGTGATATAGACAGAACTTACAATGAAGTGGCCGTTTGTCTCGAAAATGAAGATTTAGGAAAGATTTTTTATGAAAAAAGTGTAGATCAATCAAATGTTCGACTGATTGATTTTGAAGACTTCAATAATAACTCCTTTCATGTAGTTACTGAGTTGACTTACAAAAAAGACGAAGAAGAATTTAGACCTGACATTACCATACTTATAAATGGAATGCCATTGATTTTTATCGAAGTAAAAAAGCCAAATAATTTAAATGGTGTAATCGAAGAAGATAAAAGAATACAAACTCGTTTTCAGAATAAGAAATTCAGACAGTTTGCAAATATTACTCAGTTGATGGTTTTTTCCAATAATATGGAATATGATGACAACGCACCTTTGTCAATTCAGGGAGCTTTTTATGCTACAACTTCTTATTACAAACCTATATTTAATTATTTTAGAGAAGAAGATAAATTTGATTTTGAAGCTTTATTAAGAAACATACAGGAAGACGATGAAAACTTTGTACTTAAAGACACCAATTTATTAAGCATCAAAAATTCACCAGAATTCATTACTAATAAGCAGTATGATACTCCAACTAATCGAATATGTACTTCCCTATTTCAGAAGAATCGTCTTGCCTTTATATTGCAATTTGGAATAGCCTATGTAAAAGAAAGTACTGGTTTGCAAAAACACATCATGCGTTATCCTCAATTATTTGCTACAAAAGCAATTGAGCAAAAATTAGAAGAAGGTGGTAAAAAAGGAATTATATGGCACACACAAGGAAGCGGAAAAACAGCTTTAACTTTTTATAATGTCAAATATTTGACCGAATATTTTCAAAAGAAAAGTATTGTTCCAAAATTCTATTTCATTGTTGATCGACTGGATTTATTGGTTCAGGCAGGAAAGGAATTTAAAAGTCGAGGATTGGTTGTCCATAATATCAATTCGAGAGAAGAGTTTTCCAGAGATATCAAATCAACTTCTGTAATCCACAACAATTCTGGTAAACCAGAGATTACAGTTGTAAATATCCAAAAGTTTCAGGATGATCCTGATGTAATTAGAAACACAGATTACAACCTAAACATACAACGTGTGTATTTCTTAGACGAAGTACATCGTAGTTATAACCCGAAAGGTAGCTTTTTAGCAAATTTAAATGAATCAGATAGTAATGCTATAAAAATTGGTTTGACAGGAACGCCATTATTAGGAACTGACTACAATTCTAAAGCATTATTTGGAAGTTATATTCACAAATATTATTATAATTCGTCGATTGCAGATGGATATACTTTACGATTAATTCGTGAGGAAATCGAAACGAATTATAAACTTACTTTGAAACAAGCTCTTGAAGAAATTGAAATCCTAAAAGGAAATACAGATAAAAAAGTGGTGTATGCACATCCTAAATTTGTAGAACCAATGTTAGATTATATTGTTCAGGACTTCGAAAAAGCACGTATCGCGTCAAATGACAACTCAATTGGCGGAATGGTAGTTTGTGATTCTTCGGAACAAGCTAAAATGTTATTTGAGATATTTGAATCCAAATATGCAGTAAACAATCAAGATTCAAACTTTCTTCAAATGGTTGCTGAATCACGTGAAAGTTATGGTGATCAGAAAAAGAATAAAAGCAAAGTAAATTCTGCTGCTGTTATTTTACATGATGTGGGAACCAAAAAAGACCGAGAGGAAAAAGTTGAAGAGTTTAAGGATGGAAAAATAGATTTTCTTTTTGTTTACAATATGCTGCTTACAGGTTTTGACGCACCACGCTTGAAGAAATTATATATTGGACGTGTAATTAAAGCCCATAACCTTCTGCAAACTTTAACTCGCGTTAATAGAACCTATAAAGATTTCAGGTACGGATATGTAGTTGATTTTGCCGACATTCAAAAAGAGTTTGACAAAACAAATCAGGACTATTTTAACGAACTGCAATCCGAGTTAGGGGATGAAATGGAACATTATTCTAACATCTTTAAATCCGCAGAAGAAATTAAAAAAGAAATCAGCGAAATTAAAGAAGTTCTATTTCCGTTCGATACCTTAAATGCGGAGATTTTTTCGCAACAAATTTCGCAAATCCACGATAGAACGGAAATGTTGAAAATCAACAGAGTTTTGAATAATGCCAAAAGCTTGTACAACCTTATTCGCTTATCCGGGAATTATGAATTATTGGAGCGACTTGATTTTCATAAATTAACCATCTTATCTCGTGAAGCCAATAATCATTTAGCCTTGATTAATACAAAGGAGGCATTAGAGAAAAATGTTGACACTACTAATTTATTAAATATTGCTTTAGAAGATGTTCTTTTTGCTTTTGTGAAAGTCAAGGAAGAAGAAATGATATTAGCAGATACCTTGAAAACAACATTGCAAAAAACCCGTGAAATACTAGGTGGTAATTTTGACCAAAAAGACCCTGTTTTTATATCTTTGCGTGAAGAATTGGAACGTTTATTTAAAAAGAAAAATTTAAGCGAAGTCACCAAAGAAGGAATGCAAGCAAACATTAAAAACCTGGAACTGATTTATGGCAAAGCCAAAGAATTGGAAAGAAAAAATCAATTACTACGAGCTAAATATGATAATGACGAAAAGTACGCTCGTCTTCATAAAAGATTGATGGAAAAAGATCCTTTGACAGATAGCGAAAGTAAACTTTTTGATGCTTTAAAAGGATTGAAGAAAGAAATTGACGATCAACTTTTGCAAAACTCAAAAGTCTTAGAAAATGAGAGTTATGTCGAAAAAATGATGATCAGATTTGTGATTAATCAATTTAAGAATAAAAATAATATTCCTTTAGATCCCGAAACTTCAAAACGCATCAATACAATGGTGGTAAAAGAATATATGAATGAGTTTTATGGAAGAACAGCATAATATGGATACAGGCGAAATACTTATTTATCAAAATCAGGAAGGTAATATTAAGATCGATGTGCGACTTGATGAAGAAACCGTTTGGCTAACTCAGGCACAAATTTGTAATCTTTTTATAAAATCTAAAGCAACAGTTAGCGAACATATTAAAAATATTTTTGAAGAAGGCGAATTGAATGAAAATGCAGTTGTTCGGAAATCCCGAACAACTGCATCAGATGGTAAAAGCTATGAAACGAATTTTTATAATCTTGATGTCATTATTTCTGTCGGCTACAGAGTAAAATCGCTTCAGGGAACGCAATTTCGTATTTGGGCAACACAGCGTTTAAAAGAATATATAGTTAAAGGTTTTGCCTTGAATGACGACCGTTTTAAATCGGGTACTTCAATGAATTATTTCCACGAATTGCAACAGCGCATTCGTGAGATACGAATATCAGAGAAATTTTTCTACCAAAAAATAAAAGACATTTATACAACAAGCATTGATTATGATCCAAAAGATGAAAAAACAATTTCATTTTTTAAAATTGTACAAAATAAACTCCTTTGGGCAATCTCTCAAAACACAGCCGCAGAATTAATATATCGCAGAGTTGATGCCTCTTTACCATTATTAGGAATGCAGTCTTTTGATAAAAAGGAAGCCAAATCAGTTCAGAAAACAGATGTTAGCATAGCCAAAAATTATCTTAATGAAGATGAAATAAAACTTTTAGGATTATTGGTAGAGCAATATTTGGCATTTGCAGAAACGATGGCGCAACAGCAAACTCCAATGTATATGAAAGACTGGGCAGAACGCCTCGATAGTATTTTACAGCTCAACGGAAGGGAGTTGTTGACACATGCAGGAAAAATTAGTCATCAGATGGCTTTGGATAAATCTACAGAAGAATTTGAAAAATTTAAGGAAGGCAGAAAAACAATAGAAATTGAACAAAGCCTTAAACAGATAGAAGCCGATATTAAAAAATTGAAAAAATAACATACTAATACCCATGACTACCACAATACAATTTGAAAAGCAAACCAAAACACTAATTGACGACTTAAAAAGTGTATGCGCCAATTATGGTTTGGGAAATGACGGAAATGAATTCAAGATTATTACTCAGGTATTTTTATATAAATTTCTTAATGATAAATTTATTCATGAAATAAAGCAACTGGATGAAAAAATTGCAGCCTCTGATGATTGGGAAAAAACATTAAGAAGCTACTCCACAAATGACTACGAAATGCTGGTTATGCAGATGAGTGAAAGTTCCGCCAACATACATCCTGATCAATTGATTTCAAGTTTATTTGACCGCCAGAATGAACCTAAATTTGCGGATATATTTGATAGTACGTTATTAGATATTGCCAAACAAAATAGCACTGTTTTTTCGGTGGTTACTGAAACAGGTGAAAAAATTGTATTGTTTGAAAATATTAGTAAATATGTAACTGATAAACGCGATGACTTTTGTAGAGCTCTTATAAATAAATTAGTTAATATTAGCTTTGAAAATATTTTTCATGAAAAGTTTGATTTTTATGCCACGATTTTTGAATATTTAATTAAAGATTATAACACCAACAGTGGCGGAAAATACGCCGAGTATTTTACTCCGCATGCCGTTGCCAAAATCATGGCACGCTGTTTAGTCGATGAAAACGTAAGCAATGTAACCTGTTATGACCCAAGTGCAGGATCCGGAACGCTGTTAATGAATCTGGCACACCAAATTGGTGAAGAAAAATGTACGGTTTACTCACAGGATATTTCACAAAAATCTTCCAACTTATTGCGTTTGAATCTAATTCTGAATGATTTAGTGCATTCGATCCCAAATATTGTAAAAGGAAATACCATTCTCGAACCCTATCATAAAGAACAAAACGGACGATTGAAACAATTTGATTATATCGTTTCGAATCCTCCGTTTAAGTTAGATTTCTCTGATTATGTCAATGAGTTAAATACCAAAGAAAACCACGAACGCTTTTTTGCAGGAATGCCCAATATTCCAAAAGCCAAAAAAGATAGTATGGCCATTTATCCTTTGTTTGTGCAGCACATTATGTATTCCCTTACCGCAAAAGGAAAAGCGGCAATTGTAGTACCAACAGGATTTATAACTGCTCAAAGCGGTATTGAACGCAAAATACGCGAGCAAATGGTAGAACGCAAAATGTTGCGCGGTGTCGTAAGTATGCCCTCAAACATTTTTGCTACTACAGGAACTAACGTTTCTATTTTGTTTCTGGACAAAGAAAATACCAAAGGTGATATCGTATTAATGGATGCTTCTAAACTGGGAACAACCGTAAAAGAAGGCAAAAACCAAAAAACACTTTTATCACCACAAGAAGAAAATTATATTATTGATACTTTTAATAAACACGAAGCCAAAGACGATTTTTCAGTTGTGGTCTCTTATGAAGATATAAAAACCAAAAATTACTCGTTAAGTGCCGGACAATATCTTGAAGTAAAAATAGAATATACAGATATTACTCCAGAGGTATTTTCTGCTAAAATGAAAACTTTTGAAACAAATTTAAGTAAACTCTTTAATGAAAGTAAAGTTTTAGAAATGGAAATTCAGAATAATTTGAAAGGAATAAAATATGAAAGATAATTTTACTTCAACAATTAATAAAGAATTTATTCCATATCAATTACCTAATAATTGGAAATGGTTTCTTTGGTCTGACCTAATTTCTAATAATCAACAAGGTATGATTAGAAGTAATAGTCAGCTTGGTAAAGGCAACGCTGAATATTTAAAAATGGGGGATCTTGATTCAAATGGTCGAGCGAACTTTTTAAGTTTGGCAAGAACTGAGGCAAGTCAAAAAGAAATTGAAGAATTTTTATTAAGAGAAGGAGACTTCTTAATTAACGTTAGAAATAGCAAAGAGTTAGTAGGCAAAACTTGTATAATTGAAAATATTGATAATCGTACAGTTCTATTTAATCATATGTTAGTAAGAATAGATCATGGATATATTGAATTAAATTACTTTATAAATTCTTTTTTAAATATCCCATCATCTAAAAAAATGCTGGATAGAATAAAACAAGGCACTACAACTGTAATAGCACTTTATCAAAGAGATCTAAACAAATTACCAATTTCATTACCCGATAGCAAGACATTCAATCATATAGTCAAATTCTATAAATCAGTAAACACTAAAATAGAGCTCAACAACAAAATAAATACTGAGCTTGAAGCGATGGCAAAAACGCTTTATAATTATTGGTTTGTACAGTTTGATTTTCCTGATGTCAACGGAAAGCCATATAAAACTTCTGGTGGCAAAATGGTTTGGAATGAGGAATTGAAGAGAGAGATTCCTGAAGGTTGGGAAGATGGGAATATAATAAATTTAGCAAATCTTCTAGGCGGCGGAACACCAAAAACAAATAATCAAAACTATTGGAATGGTAATATTCCTTTTTTTACTCCCGCTGATGCTGAAGATTCTATATACGCAACAACTACAAAACAAAACATTACTGATCTTGGTTTAAAAAACTCTAGCACAAAACTTTATTCAAGAGGAACAATATTTATAACAGCTAGAGGTACTGTTGGAAAAATAAATATCGCTTCATCAGACATGGCTATGAATCAATCTTGCTATGCACTTCAAGGCAAGAAGAATGTTAATCCACAATTTCTATTTTTTTATACAAATGAATTGGTTCATTATATTAAATCTAAAGCTAGTGGCTCAATATTTAAAGCTCTTGTAACAAACGATTTTAAATTTACAAGGATGATAATTCCTCCAATGAATTTAATAGAAGATTACGATGTTTATTCTAAATCAATTTTTGAAAAAGTCTTAAAAAATAACGTAGAAAACCAAGAACTTTATTCGCTCCGAGATTGGCTATTGCCAATGTTAATGAATGGTCAGGTTACGGTTGGCGATGTTGAAGAAGAATTTGATATGGTAGCTGAGCCAATTGAAATATATAAAAAGACTAAGGAAGAAGTTGTTGAAAAAGTCAAAAAAACAAAAACTCCTGCAATTAAATTAAACCCTGTAGATGTTTACAAAAGAACATTGCTTGCTGCTGAAATTGTTTTTCAATTAAAAGACACTTATACTTTGGGTCATTTAAAACTGCAAAAAATGCTCTATTTATGTCAGGAAATTGGAAGTATGAACTTACCAATGAATTTCTTAAAACAAGCTATGGGACCTTATGACAATTTGTTAGCTCGGTCATTAGATAAACAATTTGTTGTAAAAAAATGGTTTGAATATCAAAATGGCGCGCTACTCAAGTACAAACCATTAGAAAATTGCGGTAAGCATCAGGAAGATTTTCAAAAGTATTTTGAAACAGAAGTTGAACAAATAAATTATTTAATCAATAAGTTCAAAAATTTTGCTTCAAATCAGATTGAAGCAGTTGCGACATTATATGCATGTTGGAAAGAAGCAATTGAGCAAAATGAATTGATTACGGATAAACTAATCATTACCAAATTCTATAATTGGTCTAAAGAAAAAGAAAAGTTTATGGAAGATGATCTAATAAAATCTTTAGTTTGGATGAGAAAGAATGGGATTGAACCTAGAACTAAACTTAACGAGTAATTTCAAAAGTAGATATCTGAATGTATGAGTTATAAAATTACCCCGCTCTCCGAAGTGTTTCTCTTCCCACGCTGTGCAAATGTCTCCGACTTTGCACCATTTCAACAAGCCCACAATTGAAAACAAAAAGGCCTCAAAGTCTCCGACTTTAAACTAAAAAGAGGAATATCCAAAACTTCCGTTTTAAGATATTCCTCAATACTATTACTACTAAATTAAATTACTTCACCACCGTAGCTTCAAATTCGATTTTTAGCGTTTCAAAAAGACTTTTAACTTCCATCAAAGTAGTGGCTTGTTTAATGTTATGTTTAGTAATCCAATCCTGAAAAAGCGAAAAATGAGGCCAAAACTCTTCTGATGAAGTGGTGTAAATAGTAAGTCTCACAATTCCGTTAGGTTCGTAGCCTGCCTGGGTAACGACTGTTTCCAGATTTTGCAGTGCCAGAATAATTTGAGATTTCATGTCTTCGGTGCTTGATGTTCCGTCAGCGTTGACTGCCGCCTGACCGGAAACATATAAGGTTCCTGCAGGTTGTTTTACTTCGACAGCCTGAACATAACTGCGTTCGTCCTGCCATTTCCACGGATTGGTGATGTGTTTTTCCATTTGCTTTGCGTTTTTGTTTTGTGCCGTTCCAGACACCATTGTGAATACTGTGACAGCTAAAATCGTGGTGATTTTTTTCATAACTGCTATTTTAAAATTGCAAAGCAAAGTTCCGGATTATCCCTAAATCCAGAATTGACATACATCACGAATATCAAGTGCGCTATATCACACTAAGCAGATAAACGGCTTAAAGTTTCGCGCGAAACTCCCAGATAAGAGGCAATCAAACTTTTGGGAACGCGCTGCATTAGCGACGGATATTGTTTGAGCAGTTGTTCGTAACGCTCTTTGGAGTTGGAAGTAAGCCATGAAATGATTCGGCGTTGTGAACCCAGGAAACCAAAATTGGCTTTTTCGAGAAAGAAGCGCTGCATTTTTTGGAGGCCATCACAAAGCTGATTATAATCTTCGAGCGTACAGCACAAAACTTCGGTATCTTCTAAACATTCTAAAGACAATGTGGCTTCGGTCTGCGTAAAAAAGGCGTAATAATCACTTTCCCACCAATCTTCCATTGCAAAAGAAACAATGTGCGGTTTTCCGCCATTATCGGTATGAACGAGTTTTAAAAGTCCGGAAATCACAAAATAAGAATACCGTACCGTATCGCCTTCCTGTATAATAAATTGGTGTTTCTTAAATTTTTTAGTGGTAAAATGGGTGCTTATAAATGCAAACTCATCATCTGTAAGGGGTACTATTTTTTCTATATGTTGTCTTAATTTTTCGTGCATACAAGAGGTGTTAATGCGAATAAGCGTTGTTTATTTTAATTCGTTTATTGCAAAAATAAAGCATTTATCAATAGGTCGATTGGGTATATTTTCGAGCTATTAGAAAAGATTTAATACTTTGCGCCATTCCCCACAATAAAGATGAAATAATTTATACCAATCTCAAAGTCGCATTTAAGATTTCGGCTTAGCCAAATTCCTGCCACGGGCTCCATTCGTACTCGCTTATCCCTTGCTTCGGCGTGACTTTTTTTACAAAAACCATAACCTACGCCTTTATAAAAATTGCTATTACCCAACAAATTAATTAGATTTGTCTGGCACTACTAACTCCTTTTGTTTTGCAAAACCAATTCTTCCCAATTTTAGATTCCATAACCATGAAAAATATTTTAATCTTAACGACTACCCTATTCTGTACCTTAATTTCTATGGCTCAAAATCCATTAAATTTTGGAAGCAAAATAAAAACGGCTGACCCTTCTGCTCACGTATGGAAAGACGGAAGAATGTATCTTTATACGTCACACGATGAAGAATGTCAGGAAGATTTTTATATGAAAGACTGGCACGTTTTTTCTTCTGCAGACCTCACCAACTGGACGGATCATGGCGCCTGCCTTTCTGTAAAAGATCTTTCCTGGGCTGATAATTATGCATGGGCACCTGATTGCGCTTACAAAAACGGGAAATATTATTTCTGTTTTCCAGTAGGCAAAGGCACCAAAAACCGCGTTGACCCAAGCAAGAGTACCAAATGGATGGGAATAGGAATTGCAGTGAGTAATTCGCCAACAGGACCTTTTGTTGACGCTATTGGAGGACCATTATGGACAAAACCGTATGCCAATGATCCCTGCCTTTTTGTGGACGACAACAATAAAACCTATCTCTACTTTCACGCGAGTGGAAAAGATTATCATGTTGCGGAAATGGCTGATGATATGTTGAGCATTAAGGGCGATTTTATAAAAATGGATATGGGAGGACATGAACCTAAAATGGAAGGTCCGTGGGTTTTTAAAAGAAAAGACAAATACTATTTTACCATGCCGGAGAATAATAAAACGCTTGCTTATTATATGTCGGATTCACCTGTAGGACCCTGGAAATATAAAGGAGTAATCATGGATGAAGAAAACAACAGCAACAACCACCATTCGATTGTCGAATTTAAAGGACAATGGATTTTATTTTATCACAAATGGATAGACTCCAACCCTGCTTGTGGCAAACAGCGCGAAACCTGTGCGGAATATCTTTATTTCAATGAAGATGGAACCATTCAAAAAATCAACAGAACCCAAAAAGGGTTATCGGTGAAACCTAAAAAACAAAAATAGCCGGCAGAACTTTAATTAAGTAAATGTTAAATGCAGAGTTATCAATCTTTAAAGTTTGTATTTTAAGATCTCGGCTTAGCCAGATTCCTGTCATACATCACAATAGTTCCTGCCACAGCCACATTTAAGCTTTTTTCGGATCTGAATTTTACTAAATGATGGCATTTTTCCATTGTTTTTAAAGGTAAGCCATGATCTTCTGCTCCTAATAAATACACACAGCGTCTTGGATGTTCAAAGGTTTCTAAGTCGGAAGCCTTTTCATTTAATTCAACACCCACCAATCGTGCTCCTTTGGGTAAGTTTTCGAAAAAAGCTTCAAAAGTATCATAGTGAAAATACGGAATTGCCTTAACCGCATTATGGGTATCACAGGCTTGCTTCGCATATCGGTTGCCTATGGTAAATATAAAAGTAGCGCCTAAGTTTTGAGCAGATCGCCACAAAACTCCCAGATTTTCAGGCGTTTTACCATTGTGGATGCCTATACCAAAGTATTCATTTACAAAGTTGTCATTCATAGCGGCAAAAGTACAAACTGTAAGCAGATAAATCAATTTTTGTTTAGGTGAAAAGAAGCTCTTACTGTTATTGCGTTTCGCCTACATGATAATTTAATAAAAAACACCCCATTTCATATAAGATAGAATTCCTGCTATACACCTAATTTTAAGATTATTAATAACTTAAAATTTCAATCATGGAAAATTTACATAATTACACCAGCGAAGAATTAGCAAAATGTCCGTATCACAGCCAACAGCATAAACCGGAAGATGAGAAAACGGAGCGCGAAAAAGCCAACACAGGAGACTGGGATGACATGCGTGATGATACCGGAACCGATCCTGACCGTTACGATCAGGACAAATTTGAAGAAGGCGGAAACGACAATTCGGGAGGTGCGGGAAGCTCAGGAAGTGCCGCAACCAACAGTTAACAATCTACAAGAGAAATATTATTATAATTTAAAACAGCGCACTATGAGCACAAAGTTTAAGAAAGGACAGGATGTTCAACAGGAATTTGGTGGTCCGGTTATGAAAGTAATCGGGTTCGAGCCTGAACTAATCGAAAATGTAATTACCCAATGGGAAGATGAAGAAGGAACTATTATTACAGGAAAATTTATGGAATCAGTCCTTGTGCCTGCTCATGAATAAAAAACAACTTAGTTAGAGGCATAAAAGTAAATTTTTATTAAGATATGTTCTCTAATCTGAAATTTACATTCAGATTGTATCATTTCCAATACTATAAACAAAACATCTCAAGAATTAAATTTGAGATGTTTTTTTCTAAAAAGACCTTATGAAATTTTTCGTGCTATTTTTTATCTCCATTTTTACTGTTTCCTGTCAGCAAAAAGAAAATAAAAAAGATTCTGTTTACATGTCATATCCAATACTGGAGGAGCGTAGTTCCTTAATCAAAATAAAATATTTTGAAGTTTTAGCAACTATTGTAATACCATAACAAGTATTTTTTTGCTTTTAAAACAAATAACATTTGTAGAGTTGTCAAGGTTTTTGCCCTGGTAACTTTTTTTTTAATTCAATTAAAAAAATATCAATTCGTGTTTAGAACGAAAACTTCGATATTATATAAAAATTGAACGATGCCTGAAAATTGGTAAATGGTTTATTGTTTATTTCTGTAGTAAAAAAATTATAAATTATTACTGTATATATTTGCAAAGGCAATTTTAAATTCTATTTTTACAATAAATTCTTACTAATAATCAATCGAAAATTAATCTATGCCACATTTCTCTGACCAGGTTCATATCACAATAGGAAGTTTTACTCAAAATGTTGTTTATCATGATTTGGAACTCTCCCAAAAGATGGCCGATCACCATCATTTTTCATTTGTCTGGCAATATACAGGCAAGGCCATAATCAATCCGGCTGATCAGGCAAAAGCCATAAGGGATTATTTGGGTGACGAGGTGATCTTTACCTTCAAGAGCCTTACCGGAATCAAATTGATGAGCAAAGGCATCATTACGGAGCTCTCCTCTATTGATCTTCATGGAAGTGCGGTAGGTCTCCACGTAAAAGGGATAAGCCATAGTATTGTTCTGGATGATATGAAAAAATCAAGGACTTTTCAGCAGCGCGGTATGGATGATA
>CBFGNY010000116.1:0-14171 GCA_965650235.1 uncultured Flavobacterium sp.
AGAATTGGACAACAGAAAAGTACAATCAAAAACTGTTAAATCTTTCCAGAGTTATATCTGAAATAGGGACAGCCGAAAATCCAAACGCACCAACTTTCATTGGAGGATCCGAAATTGAAAACAGAGGCGTTTTAGAAGATTTAATCAAACAACCCAAATTGCTTAGCTTCGATTACGGAATCATACATTTCGATTCACCCGACAAACGCGGAATAGATGTGGCTTTATTGTATCAGAAGAAGTTTTTCAAGCCCACTTCCTTTTCGAATATACCTTTATATATATTGAAAAATAAAAACGCTGTTGCAGAACAGAAGAAAGAAGAATCTACAGATGAAGAAGTCGAAATTGTACAACAAAACAACCGTGTTTTTACTCGCGACCAGCTTTTGATTACCGGTTTTTTAGAAAATGAAGAAATCAGTATCATCGTGAATCACTGGCCATCACGCTCGGGCGGAGAAAAAGCAACAAGCGAATATCGGGAAGCAGCAGCTTATCTGAATAGGAAAATCATCGATTCTCTGCAGCAAATCAATCCAAATGCTAAAGTAATTACGATGGGCGATTTAAATGATGGCCCTTACAATAAAAGCCTGAAAGTAGCTTTGGGAGCAAAATCCAAAAAAGCAGAAGTTCCTGAGTTTGGTACTTTCAACCCATTCGAAGAAATGGCAAAACGCGGAATGGGAACTACCGCTTTTCGGGATTCCTGGGATATTTTCGACCAGATCATTATAACGGAATCGCTCATAAAACCTGATTTTACGTCTTATAAATTCTGGAAAGCCGGAATTTTCAACAAACCCTATCTTATTCAAAATTCAGGAAGATACAAAGGATATCCGCTTCGGCATAGCACAAACGAAGTTGGTTTCAGCGACCATTTTCCGGTTTATATTTATCTGATAAAAGAGATGTAAACGTAAGACGCACAGCAGTGCGTGTGCAAAATTGCATGGCATGAAAGACGCACTGTTGTGCGTCTCTACAGAAAACTTTTTATTACCTTAGCCTCTCAGAAACTTAGTAACTTAGTACCTTCAAAAAAATGGCCATAGCAAAACCTTTCAACCTGACAAAATGGATAGACGAAAACCGTCATTTATTAAAACCGCCTGTTGGAAATAAAAATTTATATATAGATTCAGGAGATTATATTGTCATGATTGTAGCCGGCCCGAATGCCCGAAAAGATTATCATTATAACGAAACCGAAGAGCTTTTTTACCAGTTGGAAGGAAACATAAAAGTAGTGATTCAGGAAGATGGTGAACGCAAAGAAATGGTTCTGAATGCCGGCGATATGTACCTGCATCCTGCAAAAGTGCCCCACTCTCCAGTTCGTTCCGAAGGTTCAATTGGTTTGGTAATCGAGCGAAAACGTGCCGGATTGGGTTATACAGATGGTTTGCTTTGGCATTGCGACAACTGCAACCATAAATTATATGAAGTGTATTTTGAATTGCACAATATCGAAAAAGATTTCCTGCCACATTTCGAACATTTCTACAATTCAGAAGAATTAAGAACCTGTGATAACTGCGGAACTGTTATGGAATCTGATCCGAGGTTTGTGGCTAAAAAATAATTTTAAGATTCATAAAATATAAAACCGATAGACTTTTTGAGTTTATCGGTTTTTTTAGGAGCTATTTCCCGCTATCCGTTTCAATCTTTTATGCCGAACTCCGGCACAAAAGGATTTTCACTACTATCGGGGCTAGATATATCTTCGAAAGAAGCTTAGGTTTTCTTCACACTTCCAACAATCCCTTTCAAAAATCCATTAAAATCAAAACCTGGATCTTCAACCAATCCCATTCTCACAATCACCATATCCAATGACGGAATAACAGCGACCATTTGTCCCTGATAACCGTTACAATAAAACATATCGCGGGGTGCGTCGGGAAATCTTCCGCCGGCATTCAGCCAGAATTGTGCTCCGTATTTTCCTTCAGAAGTATTTGTGGGTGTTGCGGTGTATTTTACCCAGCTTTCGTCAAGAATTTGCTCGCCATTCCAATTTCCTTTATTCAAATACAACAATCCAAATTTTGACCAGTCTCGAGCCGTTGCCCATGCGTATGACGAACCTACAAAAGTTCCGCTCATGTCCTGTTCCACAATCATCGAGTTCATTCCGATTTTATCAATTACGGCGCTGTACCAAAAATCAAGATATTCCTGCTGGGTTTTAAATTGTCTTTTCAGGATTAATGACAATAGGTTTGTGGTCCCGGAAGAGTAATTCCAATGCGTATTAGGCTTAAACTGAGCCGGTTTATCCAACTGGACTTTTCCCATGTCTTCTGCCAGAAAAAGCATTTTGGTAGCATCACAAATCGTGTTGTAATTTTCCTCCCACTCCAAACCGGAATTCATATGCAGCAAATCGTTTATAGTAATATTTTTGCGTTCATCATTTTTCCATTCCGCAATTGGAGCCGGTTTATAAATATCTATTTTTCCTTGCTTGGCAAGTACTCCAAAAGCAGAACTGGTAATGCTTTTTGTCATTGACCAGCCTAAAATTTTACTGTCTTTGGTAAAACCAGTATCGTATTTTTCGGCAATCAGTTTGTTTTTATACAAAACTACTACGGCTCGGGTTCGTTTTAATTTTCCACCCGATTTATCAAAAGCGTTATCAATTGCTTTTTTCAATTTAGAATAATCTATGTTAGAAAAAGCAGTGTCTTTCGGTTCGTTATTACCAAAAGGGAAAGGTAAATTATTGACTAATGGAGTTCGTTTTGGAACTAAATAAGGTTTCGAAACATCATAATCATCATTAATTAAAGTCGCTCCCAAACCTTCACGATAAATCGCTTTTCGTTCCTTCAATCCATAAACATTGGAAGTTGCAAATTTTCCGGCTTCGTCAATTGTGTTGGTAGCCAGATCGATTAAATTGATATCATTGTCGGTTTTTTCAATTAATTCTTTCGAACGATTATCCAAAAAATGACCAGAAGCAATACTTTTGGCTGAAAAGCCTGAAATCAAATCCAATTTCGGATAAATAGTGAATCCAAAATACAAAAAGGCAACAACCAAAACCAGAACCAGAAATTTTAGAAATTTTTTCATAAATGATACAACTATTTTTATTGCAATATAATTAATTTATGCTCAAGAAATTAGTACTCAAATCAGAATTACAATTCATAATATGGAGTAAATAGAATTAAAAATTACATAATCGATATTTCTGTTAGCGTTGATGACACTATAAAAGGAAATTATCAAATTGCCGTGGGAAACAAATTTAGTTTTAGTACTTTTGTAAAATAGAATTTTTCTAAATAAATTATGCTGGATATTCAAAAAATAAGAGCTGATTTTCCAATACTTTCAGAAAAAGTAAACGGAAAACCATTAGTATATTTCGACAACGGAGCCACTTCGCAAAAACCACAAATTGTGATTGATGCTATTGCGAAATATTATCAGGAAATAAACGCTAATATTCACCGTGGAGTTCATACATTAAGTCAGTTAGCGACTGATGCTTATGAAATTTCACGTGTAAAATTGCAACATCATATCAATGCCAAATTTGCCCACGAAGTACTTTTTAATTCCGGAACAACACACGGAATCAATCTAGTGGCCAATGGTTTCGCTTCAATTTTAAAACCAGGCGACGAAGTTTTGGTTTCTGCTTTGGAACATCACAGTAATATCGTGCCATGGCAAATGTTGTGCGAAAAAACAGGAGCCGTTTTAAAAGTGATTCCGATTAATGAAGAAGGCGAACTGATTATGAGCGCTTACGAATCGTTGTTATCTGATAAAACGAAAATTGTAACGGTTAATCATATTTCGAATGCCTTAGGAGTTATCAATCCTGTTAAAGAAATGATTGCAAAAGCCCATGCCGTTGGAGCAGCCGTTTTGATTGACGGAGCGCAGGCGGTTCCGCATTTAAAACCGGACGTTCAGGATTTAGATTGTGATTTTTATGCCTTTTCAGGACATAAAATGTGCGGACCAACCGGAACCGGAATTTTATACGGAAAAGAAGAATGGCTAAACAAACTGCCACCATATCAGGGTGGTGGCGAGATGATTAAGGAAGTAAGTTTCGAGAAAACAACCTATGCCGATTTGCCTCATAAATTTGAAGCCGGAACTCCTAATATTGCGGGCGGAATTGTTTTAGGAACAGCTGTTGATTATTTGAACAACATCGGTTTTGGAAATATCCAACTTCAGGAAAATAAATTATTAGAGTATGCGACCAAACGTCTGCTTGAAATTGAAGGTTTGAGAATTTACGGAAATGCAAAAAATAAAGCTTCGGTAGTTTCGTTCAATATAGATGGTATTCATCCTTATGATGTTGGTTCGATAATTGACAAATTAGGAATTGCAGTTCGTACAGGACATCACTGTGCGCAGCCGATTATGAGCTTCTTTTGTATTCCGGGAACGATTCGCGCTTCGTTTTCTTTTTATAACACGAAAGAAGAAATTGATTTAATGGTTGAGGCCATTAAAAAGGCAAAAACCATGTTAAGCTAAATTTCATCTTATGAGAATACTATCTTTATTGCTCCTCGTTATGTTTATCGGAACGGGATGTTGCAGCCAAAAAAAAACAGACATGACGTCAACAGTTATTGAATATTCGGCTATGTCAAGAGGCTATTATAAAAAGATAGTAGTGCAAAATCAATCGGTTTTAATGACCAATGACAGAGATGCACAAGCAGTTGAAAATAAAATTGATGATGCGAAATGGAAACAGATTGTGGCAGAATTCGAAAAAATTAATTTAGAGAGTATTCCAACTTTAAAAGCACCAACCGAAAAGCGTTTTTATGATGGTGCAGCGATTGGGAATTTTAAAATAACCCAAAATCAGAAAACGTACGAAAGCCAGGCTTTTGACAATGGTTTCCCTCCAAAGGAAATTGAAAAGCTGGTCAATTTGCTTACTGATTTTGTTAAAGAATAATTATGACAATTAAGGAAATACAAAACGAAATAATAGACGAATTTTCGATGTTTGACGACTGGATGCAGCGTTACGAATACATCATCGAATTAGGAAAAAGTCTTCCGTTAATCAAAGAAGAATACAAAACAGACGAAAATTTAATCAAAGGATGTCAATCGAAAGTCTGGCTTCAGGGCGAACAAAAGGATGATAAAATCGTTTTTACGGCAGATAGTGACGCCATTTTAACCAAAGGAATTATTGCCATTTTAATCAGGGCTTTCTCTAATCAAAAAGCAGAAGATATTATAAAAGCAGATACGGAATTTATAGACGAAATTGGTTTAAAAGAACATTTGTCGGCAACCCGTGCCAATGGTTTGGTTTCGATGATAAAAAACATCAAAATGTACGCTTTGGCATTTGATTCAAAAAATAAAAACTAATTTTTTTTTGAACCATATAAGTTATATAAGTTCATTTAAGATTAAGCTCTTTTAACTTTGTAGTCTTAATCTTTCTTTATTTCTTTGTGAAAAAGAGAATGATGACGAAGAAATATTTGACTGATTTAGTTTATCAGGTTAACGGAGCAGCAATTGAAGTTCATAAAAATATTGGCCCGGGTCTTTTAGAAAGTGTTTATCATAAGTGTATGATGAAAGAACTTACTTTAAGAGGAATGGGTTTTCAATCGGAGTTAATAATTCCAATTAAGTATAAAGGTTTAGAACTAGAATCAGATTTAAGATGTGATTTATTCATTGATAATTGTTTGGTTTTAGAACTAAAATCAGTTGACAGAATTATCCCAATTCATGTTGCAAAATTGATGTCTTACATGAAACTTTTACAGACCCCAATGGGTTTAATGGTAAACTTTAATGTTACAAATATTTATTACGAAGGACAAAAAACATATATTAATGAGCTATATCGCTGGTTGGAAGATTAAAATTAAGACAATATAAATATATAAGCTTTACTTAAATGAACTTATATAACTTATATGGTGAAATAAAAAACACCTAATATGGTGGAAAACAACAAAAATTATGGAACAAGACATAGACACAAATGAATTAGGAGAATCAATCGTAAAGGTTTTAAAAACGATTTATGATCCGGAGATTCCAGTAGATATTTACGAATTAGGATTGATTTACGATGTAATGGTGAATACTGATTATGAAGTAAAAATCCTGATGACTTTAACCTCTCCAAACTGCCCGGTTGCGGAAAGTTTACCAAGAGAAGTAGAAGAAAAAGTGAAAAAAATTGAAAACATCAAAGATGCCGAAGTTGAAATCACTTTTGATCCGCCATGGAGCAAAGATTTAATGAGCGAAGAAGCAAAATTAGAATTAGGAATGCTTTAATAAAATTTGTTTCCAGTTTCAAGTTTCAGGTTCCGGCAACTTGAAACCTGAAACTTGAAACCAACTTTTCATCATGGAAGAAATTATCAATAAAGTTGCCAACAGCGCCTTAGAAGTTTTTGATCTTGAGGATTATTATCCAAAAGGGATCCGCGTGCAAATTGACATTTCGCAGTGGCTTCTGGAAGGTTTTTTACTTAAAGAAAAAGATTTTAGAGAGCACTTAAAAAATCACGATTGGGCGCAATATCAGGATCAATATGTGGCGGTACACTGTAGTACAGATGCCATTGTTCCGGCTTGGGCTTTAATTTTAGTAGCGGTACAATTAGCTCCGTTTGCCAAAAAAGTAGTCAATGGAACCATAGAAGATCTTGACGGAAGCTTATACGAAGAAATCTTGCCTGCAATTGATTATTCGGCATACAAAAACAAACCTGTTATTGTAAAAGGATGTTCCAGAAAACCGGTGCCAATGCGCGCTTACATTTTAGCCACAACCTATTTGCAGCCTTTTGCAAGAAGTATTATGTATGGCGAAGCCTGTTCTGCGGTACCTTTATACAAAGAATCTAAGAAATAACTTTCTTTCCAGACAATATCCTGAACCTTTATGGGTTTTTAGTATATTTGTTACTATACACTTAAACTAAACAACCATGAGAAAGATAGCTCTATTACTCTTCGTTTTAGCGAACTTTGCATTTGTTCAGGCACAAAATACAGAAAAGGAATTAATTCAGAATACCGAAAATGCGGTAAAAATAATAAATGATACTGTTGTAGATGAAGGTTGGAAAACTAAAGGAATTGTAACCCTTTTATTTAACCAGTCAAGTTTCAATAACTGGATTGCCGGAGGTGAAGACAGTTTTTCAGGAACACTGGGAATCAATTATGACTTCAATTATAAAAAAGACGATATAACCTGGGATAATAAAATCTTAGCTTCTTATGGTCTTCTTCAAACCAAAACGGCAGATTTCGCAAAAAAGACAGATGACCGTCTTGAATTCAATTCTATAGTAGGAAAAAGAGCTTTTGGTGATTGGTACTATTCCTATTTTGTAAATTTTAGAACCCAATTTACTACCGGTTATATTTACGGTCAGGATGAAAACGGAAAAGAAATCAGAACCGAGAGCACCAAATTTATGTCTCCGGGTTATTTTACAACTGGTCCTGGTATTTATTGGACAAAAGATGCCAATTTAAAGGTCAACTTTGCACCATTAACTTCAAAATTTACCTTTGTAGACAATGCCTACACTTCAGGAATTGGGTATGTAGATGGTGATTATTTTGGTGTTGATCAAGGCAAAAGCATGCGTTACGAATTAGGTTTCTACGCTTCAGTATATTACAAACTGGCCATTATGACCAACGTAACTGCAGAAAACACGCTGAACCTCTACTCAAACTATTTAGAAGATCCTCAAAATGTCGATATGGATTACTCTTTAAATATCATCATGAAAGTAAACAAATATTTATCAGCCAATTTTTCATTCCAGGCGATTTATGACGACAATGCTTTCCGAGGATTTCAAACCCGACAAGTATTTGGTTTAGGAGTTAACTTCGGATTCTAATTAATAATAAGGAGCAACACAATTGGCTTTTATAAAAACATGATTTCCCGCCATCCGCTATATCTTTACTTGCCATAAAGAAGGCAAGCAAAGGATATCGCTTCTGTCGGGGCTAAATTCAAACATTTGGCTTCTTTTAAAGATTTCTATTCTTTATAAATAGAAAAATTCCCAATTCCTTAGTCCTGAAACTAAGATTATTGAGAATCATTTTCTACTTCCAAAAATAAAAACGTCAGTTAAAAAGGCAATCTGAATTAGTTTATAAAACCAAACTTATCTTCAAACATTTTTCCAATTACCGGAATTGGTTTCTTTTGTTCGTTGGCAGCGTTGATGATACCAAAAATCCATAAGATAAAAATGGCATAACCAATATAGCTTAGAAAATACAGTGAAGTAACTGTTGTAACAACAACAGAAAGAATAATATTTACTGCAAAAGAAAGTAAAAAGATTCCGAAGCCTTGTTTCAAATGGTAGGTTACCAAATCACTTTTTGGCGTTAAATCTTTGCTTTTTACAAAAGCTACGATCCAACCAATAATAGTGATGTAGCTTAAGATAGATAGGGTTTTTCTGTTCATCGTTATAGTTATTTACTGGATCAAAAATAGCTGTAACTGCTCTAAGTCAAAACCATCACTTTGTCTTCTGCTGTTTCCGGTTGGTATTTAGTTTCTTTAAACAGATATTGTGTATTTAAGAACTAAATCTCATCTTTCATCAGCTTAAAAAAAGATTCTTTTTTTCCTCTTGAAATGGGTACAAAAGATTTATCATTCATCTGTACCATTCCTTCACGTGAATAGCTTACAATGCAATTAACGTTTATCAAATGCGACTGATGAATTCTGAAAAATGCAGGAGGCTCCAGTAAATCCTCATAATTTTTGAGTGGTTTAGAAACCATAATTTTCCTGCCATCCGTAAGAAAGAAAGTTGTATACGAACCGGAAGTTTCACATCTTATAATTTGTTCCAGTTTTACTACATACATCGCTTCCTGGGTTGGCAAAATAATTCGGTCAGGAGTCTTAGAAAGATTGATCTGCAATTCGCTAAGCTGTTGCTTTTCTAAAACTCTTTCCTTTAAAATTGCAATACGATTTATAGCTGTTTTTAGTTCCTCCGGATCTATGGGTTTCAAAAGATAATCGATAGCGCTGTACTTAAAAGCATTAATGGCATGCTGTTCGTAAGCAGTTGTAAAAATCAGATGAAAAGAATTAAAAGCGATTTGCTGCAGCACATCAAAACCGGTTCCGTCTTTGAGCATGATATCCATAAAAACCAAATCCGGTTTTAGGCGGTCGATCAGTTTTACGGCTTCTTCAACACTTTCGGCGTAAGCCACAACCTGAATTTCATCTGGAGCTGCCATTTCGAGCATTATCGACAATGCTTCCCTGAGTCGCTGTTCATCTTCAATAATAATAGTTTTATACATCTTTATAATATTGGAATATTTAAAATCACGATACAGCCCGATTCGTCTGTTGCGATATCACGTTCGAGAACCTGAAAGCCGGCATAAGGATTTTCTTTCTGCATTTTGCTTAATCTTTCATCTGTAATTTTAGTAGACAACGATTCGTGATTGTCTTTTAGTTTCAATTTTCGGGAAGCCGCCAAGCCTATTCCGTTATCTTTAATCGTGCAGATCAGGTTTTTTTCATTCGCTTGTTGTGTGAAATCAATAGTGATTAAACCTTTAATTTCTTTAGGCTGAGGTTTTAGGCCATGTTCGACAGCGTTTTCTATAAAAGGCTGGATAAGCAGGGGTGGAATCAATGTCTCAGTTTCAACTGTTTCATCACATTCAATTCGATATTCAAAACCATTATTAAGGCGCAGCTGCTGCAGTTCGATATAATTTTTTAAAGTATTGATTTCTTCGTCAAGCGAAATAGTTTCTTTACGGGATTGCTCTAAAACCTGACGCGTGAGTTTGGCAAATTTATTTAGATAAGAAACCGCCGGAAGTGTATCTTTTTGAAGAATCATGCTCTGAATATTTCCTAAAGCATTAAAAATAAAATGTGGATCCATTTGAGAACGAAGGAGTCTTCTTTCCAGTGAAAGTGTTGCTGCGAGATTCTCTATTGTTTCTTTTTCCATCAGCTGTACTTTAAGTTCGCTGTTGGCTTGTTCTTGTTTCAGGAAATCTTCTCTGTTTTGGTAATAACGCTGACGATAATAATACGAACGAAACATAAATACCAGCCCAATCAGTAAAACAGCGGCAATTCCGTAGCCTAGAAGTTTGTTTTTTTGTACCAGTTCGTTTTCAAGTTCCAATTGTTTAATGCGTTCTATTTTTTTGGAAGCTTCATATCTTACATCGGCATTTTGCAATACTTTTTGAGTGGATTCATCATATTTTAACTGATTATATCTGGCATATTCAGTGTCATAATTGTAATACGCCTCAAAGTCTTTTCTTTTTGCCGCAACATCTTTCAGACATTCGTAAAAAGTTGCTAAAAGATAATTATCGGTATACGGAAGGCTTTTTTGGTATTTTATTCCTTCGATAAATAAAAGTTCCGCTTGGGTATAATCGCCTTTTTCGGTAAAATAAAATCCCTGAAGCCCAATGGCACTTCGGTAAATGATTCTGATATTGTATTGTTTCGCAATGGCTGTTGCTTTCTCCAGATTTTTCAAAAACGATTTTTCATCAATAGGTTTCGGTCCTTTCGAATAAAGGTCGGCTAGATTGATATACGCAATTCCAATATTGCTTTTACTGACAATAGTACTGGCATTTTTTTCGGCAAAAATAACCGTTTCCTTAAAAAAAGTTATTGCCTTCTGCCATTCCGCAGTGTTTGCAGTTTCGAGATTATCGGTTAAGTAACTTCCAAAGGCAAGGCGTGCATGCAAAATACTTTCAGGATCACCGGCTTTGGCGGCATGGTATAAAGCTTCCCGGGCATATTTTTCAACTTTTGTTGGGGACGCCGGAGAAAAAAGATATGATATATCCGAAGCAATTTTTGCGCATTGATTATGTGCTGCAGCTTTCGCAAACAATTTATACGAAGCCAAAAGATATTTTATAGCCTGCTGTTTTTCATCGATATACGATTTCAACGTTCCCATGGCAAGGAATGCATAAGCTTTAGGTCTTATTTTATTTGTCTTTCCCGATAAGTAATAAGCACTATCAGCATAGTGTGAAAACTCTTTTAAATGAAGTAATCGTCTTTGGGTTAAAGCCAAATATGAATAGCAAATAATCTTGTCGTCTATATTATTTTTCTTTTTTGCCTGATCTAATGCCAGCCGCTGCATTTTTTTGCATGAAGAAGTATCAGAGAAGCGTTTTGAATATCCATAAGCTGCCAGTTTTTCAATCGCAGATGCTTTTTGGGCATGGACTGAAAAACCCAAAAAGAAAAAAACCAATAGTGAAATAAAGAATTTTAAATGATTGATTTTTAATAGTAAGATTATAAAATTGGAGTGCATAAATATTAATATTAATGAGGGAAAGTACAAATAGTATGATTACTGACCAAACATTTGCAGACTGAAATATTTATTTTAAAGGATACTTAATCATGGTTTTGAAATCCTTGAAATCCTTCTTTTTTCTGATACCATTTCTTCCTGACCAAATAAAAATCTAAAGGCACCATTTGCCAATTGCGGATTGTAGTAATTTGATGTATAGAGTAATCTTGCTGTAAATATTTTTTTAAACAATCCTAAATTATGAATACGAAAAAGTTTACATTATTGATGATCATCTTTTGTTTTTTGACCGGACTGAGTTACGGACAACAGCTGGAAGATAAACGTGTCAAAATAGAAATTACCATAAAAGACGGCAATAAAACTATTATTGTCCCGGTACGGACTGCAACATTCTCTTTTACTACTTCTACCAACAATGGTACTGCAACTGATGGTACGGAAAAGAAGGGACAAACAAAAAATTATTATTTGTCTATAGATTTTGAAAAGCCGAATATTTCCTTGTTAAAGGCATTTATGGCAAATAAAAATGGACTCGACGGCCAAATCACCATGGTGGATTCTTACGGAAAAATGCCTTCCAGAAAATTAGAGTTTACAAAAGCGAACATAGATTCTTTAAGCGATCAGATCACTGCTGATTATACCAGTACATATATGTCAATCATTTGTGCGACATTGATTATTGACGGAGTTAATATTGAATAATTATGGAAACATTACAAAAATTTACAAAAAATGGAAATCAGTATGTCATGAAAAGGCAATACGGCTTTGGTCTCATTGTAGTTTTCGGAATGGCAGCATTTGCTTTTGCCGGCTTATTGACCAAAAATACAACGATGATCTGGATTTTTGGAATTCTTACCGTTTTATGTCTCATTTCGATTTTTATAAATCACATTGTGATAGATATGGGCCAAAAAGAAATCCTTATCAAAAATGCCTTGATTATTCCGCCGGTAAGGATTCCATTAAGTGATTTTGTCAATTTTGAAGTCGTACGAACCACTCAGTACTTCGTCACAATAAATGTTTCGCTGAATCTGTATTATATGAAAAACGGCAAAGAGCAATGTAGCGGCGTCGCACAAGGATTTACAGCCAGATCAATGCAAAATTTACTTAACGAAATTGAAGAAATAATAAGATCAGATGAACATTCAGGAAAAATATAATATTGAAGAAACATTGCATACATTTTCTTTATGTCCCAAAAAACCAACGCTTGCTATGTCGTGGTGGTTTTTAGTCGGTATCAGTGCAGGTATTATAATCTTATTGTTTTTTGATAATCGTCTCGACGAAGCAATGCGATGGGCAATTTATATTTTAATGGGATATTTTGTTCTGCACAGTTTGTATGATATACAAATAGGAAGTAAAATACGTTACACATTTGATGCTAGAGAGAATGCGGTTTACAAAAGCAGTCCATTAAGAGCAAAAAGAAAAATTATGAAACTGGAAGAAATCGTTATTTTCTTTCACTCAGAAATGGGAAGTTCCTATTATGCCTTGGGCGCTAAAAAAAGGCAATTTATAAAGAGTTACATTATAAGTGAAGGATTTAGTGCGGGTAAAAAAAGCGAGATAAAGCAGCAGGCCTATGAAAATTTTGTCCTGATGAAAATTGAAAAATTACAAGATTCATTTTTAAAAAATGCTGAAACCAAAAACACTTAATAATATGAAACTTAAAATTATTACACTTTTGTTTTTGTTGAATATGATCTCATCTTGTAACCTTTTAAACGATAGTCCGGATAAGGTTTTTCAGGTGATAGGTCTGAATGCGAATAAAATTCCTAAAAGTTTTGAAAGGGTTTTCAGGGAGTTTTATCAGCAAAAAATAAATGGCAGTTTGCGAGTCCCGGCAGCTGATAATAAATCTTTGCGTTCGGCCACATGTGTTGAGTCAGTAAAGTATTGGTATGCAAATACGTTTAAGGAAGACATCAAAAAAATCAAAGAACTTCAGGTTGATGAAGAGGCAAAACCGATTATCACAGCAGCCTTAGATTTGTTTGAATATGCCGATAACATCCAAAAAAAAGATTTTTTAATAATTGCAAAAATGATAGACGAAGGTAAAAGTGAGGAAGAAATAAATAATGCCAGCATAAAACTCGACGATACAAAAGGCATAGTGCTGGATAAAAAATATGAAGATGTTATGAAATTATTACTCCCATATGCCGATAAAAACGGTATTGAATATAAAACGTTTTGATTTTTGAAGCTAACAAAAAATCCCTTTTGATTTTTCAAAAGGGATAAATTATTATTAAGTCTCAGAAGATTTATTCTTCATCTTTTTCAATGGCATCCTTATAATCCGGATATAAAAATTTATTATAAGGAAAACGTGTAATATGAATCTGTCTTACCGCTTCATAAACCCTTTCTCTGAATTCCTCAAAATTCTCTTTATGCGTAGCCGAAATAAACAGTGCATTATCTTCGCCTAAACGATGCATCCAGGTCGCTTTCCATTCATCGAGGGTGTAATGTCTTGGTGTTTTTTCAGTCATTAAATCATCTTCGTCAATGGTCAGATGTTTGTAAGCATCAATTTTATTGAAAACCATAATAACCGGTTTTTCATGTGCTTTGATATCCTGCAACGTCTGGTTTACAGAGGCAATATGATCTTCAAATTCAGGATGCGAAATATCTACAATATGCAATAGTAAATCGGCTTCACGAACTTCATCCAGCGTGCTTTTAAAACTTTCCACAAGATGATGCGGCAACTTCCTT
>CBFGNY010000117.1:0-14149 GCA_965650235.1 uncultured Flavobacterium sp.
TTTCTTTCCATAAAAATGCCCCCAAATAGTGTCTAACTTTTTGGGGGCAGTGCAATTGAGGTCTTTTTTTATTGAAACAATTCAGATTATTTTTTAACACAACAAGATTTTTTCTCTGTTGCTGTTTTTTTGCAGCAAGATTCTTTTTTAGCTTTTTCTTTTTTAGCAGCAGGTTTTGTTTCCTGAGCCTGAAGACTAATCGTAAATAATGCGATTGCTAATACTGTAAATAATTTTTTCATTTTTTTTATGGTTTAATTGTTGTTTGTTAATGATTTAATGATTTGTATTTTGTCAAATATAATAAGATTTGGTTTGATGATTCTCAAGATTTAGTTAAATTATAGTAGTGAAACTAACATTGCTAAGCTCATTAAAATCATCAGCCCATCTTCTATAATCGTTACGGTACTCATTGGCAAGTTAAAAACGGCTCCCAAACAGGCACACTGAATTTTCTTTTTATTCAAAACAGATTGCAAAACACCAACAATACTAATGCCCATAACAATAAAAGTAACTGCATTTGTCAATATTGGATTAAAATTCAGCAGGTAAGAAATTCCTAATCCAAGTTCCAAAAAGGCGTAAACATATCCCCACGCTGTAATTTTCCTTGCCAAAACATCGTACATCGCATAACTCTCAGCAAAGCCTTTTAAATTGAGTAATTTAAAGAATGAAAAAACCAAAAAGAATCCTGCCATAAAATGCTGCATGGCCTGCATCCAGTCAAAATGATGATTCGTTAACTGAATCAGGACTGTAACTAAACTGATGTAAAAGAAAATTAATAAAATGGGTTTGTAAGTTTCAAACCAGGATCTTGTTTCTTCCGCAATTTCATGATGATGAATCTCTGAAATCTGATATTTATTTTCTAATGCATGCTGTAAATCTGTTAACGGAACATGTTTTGTCATCGTTACAGTTGCTGAGTTATCATTTTTAGAAACAGCAACATTGGTTATATTTTTGACTTGTTCAAGTGCTTTTTTGACTTTTTCCTCACAGCTGGAACAAGTCATTCCCGTAATTTGATATGTATGTGTCATAATATTTGATTTAGATTAAAAACAAATTTCCGAACTAAAACACACTTAAGGTTGCAAAATTTTGGGAATGATTTGCAAGATTTATGAATTCTCTGGTAGGGTAAACTTATATGTTTGAATTCAATTGACTTTTTACTATTCTGTGTTTTGTTAAAGAATTGTGTGATAATGAAAATAGTATGTTTTTTGTATCTTTGTAATTGTAAAGAGAAGATTATGACAACAATAACCATAAATGAACGTACGAAAGCCGGTAAAACATTGCTTGAACTTGCAAAGTTGTTAGCTATTACAAATAAAGGTGTAAAAATAGAGGAAGAAGAAAGTCCTTATAATCCGGAATTTGTTGCTAAAATAAAAAAAATAGAAGCAGATTACATCAGTGGAAAATCGAAAAGTATAACAGTTGATCCAAATGATGTATGGGGAAGTTTAGGGTTGAAGTAACTGCTGAAGCTCAGGTGCATATTTCGAAACATTTGAAATCAGGTAATCAATCCAGCGTAAAAAAGATTGCAAAGATATTAGAAGAACTGGCTGAAAATCCATTTGAAGGAGTTGGAAAACCTGAGGCATTAAAATACGAACTTTCAGGATTATGGTCACGGGAAATAAATAGAAAAGATAGGATTTTGTATAGAATTAAAGAAGAAATTGTAACTGTTGTTGTGATTTCGGCAATGGGACATTATTCAGATAAATAAAAGCGTGCTGGAAAATTTAGACTGCACCCAAATGTTTAGACGAATTTATAATTAAATTTGATAATAATGAGCTCGATATTTTATCGGGCTCATTCCTTTTAGATTTAGTTTTATTCTTTCATTATTATAGTAATTTATATATTCAGCTATTTCTTGTTTTAATTGATTGATAGAACTGTATTTTTTAAGATAAAAAAGTTCCGATTTTATTATTCCGAAGAAATTTTCTATTACAACGTTGTCAAGACAATTTCCTTTTCTTGACATACTTTGTCTGATTCCTTTTTGTCTTAATAAATGTTGATATTGTTTCATTTGATATTGCCATCCCTGGTCTGAGTGTAGTATTAAATTAGTTTGATCGGGTATTTTTTCAAAAGACTTTTTAAGCATTGATGTAATTTGATTAAAGTTTGGCTTTTCAGATAAATCATAACTAATAATTTCTCCATTAAATAAATCAATTATGGGAGATAAATATAACTTCTTTCCTAAGACATTAAATTCTGTAACATCTGTTGCCCATTTTTCATAGGCATGGTAGTTTTAAAATTACGTTTCAATACATTAGGTGCTATTTTACCTTGTTGTCCTTGGTATGATTTATACTTTTTAACTCTAATTAAACTTTTTAAACCTAAATATTTCATTAACCTCAAAACAGTTTTATGATTAATTAAAATACCTCTATTTTTAATTTCTAGTGTGATACGTCTGTATCCAAACCTGCCTTTATGTTTGTCATAAATATGCTGAATGAGTTTTTTAATATCTTTATATTTATCGTCTCTTTGATGTTTCTTTTCGTAGTAGTAATAACTGCTTCTCGCCAAATTCATATGATTAAGCATAATACCTAAATCATACTGACACCTTAATTCCATTATGGCTTTCGTTTTATTTTCTTGATTTCTTCGGCTTGAACTAAGGCATTGAACTTTTTTAAAAGAGCATTCTCACATCGTAATGATTCTATCTCCAGTAAAAGTTCTTCCTCTCTTGTTAGAGGCTTATTAGATTTCTTTTTAGCTCTTTTAAAAGTCATTGTAGGTTTTCCTTTAGGTTTAGCTTCTAAGCCTGCAATACCATGTTTTTTATAATTCGTTCGCCATTGAGTAATGACAGATTCACTTGGTATATTAAAAACAAACAGGCTTCAATCAAAGATAAAGACTTCTCCTGATTTTTTTTTAATACTTTAAGCTTAAAATCAATGCTGTAATACTGATTCATTTTAGGCAAAAGACCCTGCTTACCATAATGCTTATAAAGGTTAACCCACTTTCTGAGATTACTCTCAGTAAAATTATTCTCTTTTGCAACCGAACGTATTGAACGATTATTTTTTAGAACTTCCTGAACACAACGAAGTTTAAACTCATAATTATATTTGACTTTTCTTTCCATAAAAATACCCCCAAATAGTGTCTAACTTTTTGGGGGCAGTTCATTTTTCAGCACGTTTTTTTTTAGTTACAAATTCTCAATCTGAATCCGCTTCTTGTTTTTTAACTGCTTAAAATAGGTAGGCGTAAAACCGGTCACTTTTTTAAACTGATTGCTTAAATGTGCTACATTACTGTAATTTAAAATATCGGCAATTTCGCTTAAGGAAAGTTCATTGTAAATAATCAGTTCTTTAACCTTTTCTATTTTTTGACTGATAAAATATTTTTCAATGGTTGTGTTTTCAACTTCCGAGAAAAGATTGCTCAATGAATTGTAATCCTGATTAAGATTTTCTGCCAAATAATCAGATAAATTAGTTTTGAGTTCATTGTTTTTATGGTGTACCAAATCAATAATCAGCGTTTTGATTTTTTCAATTGTTTTACTTTTTTTATCATCAATTAAGTCAAAACCTAAAGCATGAAGGCGGATTAAAAGGTTGTTTTTTTGATCTTTGGTAATAGCATTCTGAAGTTCGACTTCACCCAATTCAACTGAAATAGTCTGAATTCCAAGCTTTTCAAACTCATTTATCACAACCATTTTACATCTGCCGCAAACCATATTTTTAATATATAATTTCATATTTGCCTGATATAATTAAATTTAAAGTAAACTTCTGGTAATAAATTTACAGGTAAATAATGTAAATGTACAGCTATTCTTTGAGTACACTAACCTAAATTTGCACCATAAAAATTTAGTATTTCAAGATTACAAATGAAAAAAAGTCTTATTGCACTCTCATTGGGAGGTCTCACGATTGGTATTACAGAATTTGTCGTGATGGGTTTATTGCCCGATATTGCTTCAGACATGAAAGTTTCGATTCCGGTTGCCGGATATTTAATTTCGTCTTATGCTTTAGGAGTTGTTATTGGTGCTCCTTTATTGGTTATTCTTGGAAGAAATTTTCCACCCAAGAAAATGCTTTTAATTTTAGCTTTGATGTTAACGGTTTTTAATGCGCTTTCAATTATTGCACCCAATTATAATTTTTTATTTGCTTCCAGGTTTCTTTCCGGATTACCACACGGAGCCTTTTTTGGAGTAGGTGCGGTAGTTGCAAGCCGTTTGGCAGATAAAGGCAAGGAGGCTCAGGCGATTTCAATAATGTTTTCTGGTTTAACTTTGGCTAATTTGATTGGTGTACCAATTGGTACTTATATAGGACACCATTTTATATGGCGCTATACCTTCGTATTAATTGCAATTGTAGGATTGCTTACTTTTCTATTTATAACATTATGGATGCCGAATTTAGAAAAAAGCGGTGATGTAAACATGAAAACACAACTGCTCTTTTTTAAAAAGGCAGAAGCCTGGCTTATTATTGGAATTACAGCAATTGGTTTTGGCGGATTGTTTGCCTGGATTAGCTACATTGCACCTTTGTTAATTAATGTTTCCAAATTTTCACCAGAAGATGTTTCCTATATATTAATTTTAGCTGGCTTCGGAATGGTAGTTGGAAATTTTGTGGGAGGAAAATTAGCTGATAAATATTCGCCTGCACCAACTGTACTTGCTTTACTTTTTGTGATGGTCATTGATTTGATTATGGTTTACTTCTTCTCTTTTAATCAATATATGTCCTTGTTTTTTACTTTTTTAACCGGAGCCATTTCTTTTTCTGTCATAGCACCAATTCAGATGTTGATGATTAAAACTGCTAAAAATGCCGAGATGATTGCTTCGGCTGCACTTCAGGGAAGTTTTAATATTGGAAATGCTTTAGGAGCATTTTTAGGAGGACTGCCTTTAGCAGCTGGTTATAGTTACGCATCGCCAAATCTCATAGGCGTTGTAATGGCAATTATAGGAATGATTATAACTTTTATTTTAATGCAAAAACATAAAACTGTTTAAGCTGAAGACAGATTAAATAATTTAGATTGTATTTATTTTGAATAGTATGTCATACTCCTGAAATTGCTTCTTTTTCTGTTTTTGTTAAGTACTTATTTCTTAAAACTTGTTTTGGCTTGGTTTTTCTCAATTTGTATAGTATTAATAGAACTTATAGATTTAACGTTGGGCACGTTGTCACAGAAAACAATGTGAAAAATTGTCAAAGTTGCTTAAATAATAAATTTCTTTGTTATGATTTTTTATAAAAATACATTCGGACTAAAAGAAGTTTTTGTCAAAAGCTAATTAACCAACACTTTTACTGAAGTATTTGTTAAGTCAAAATTGCATTACTTAAGCATTAGTTTTATTCTTGTATGATTACATCATAGCTAACTTGTGAGAAATTATTTTAAATTAAAATTTAAAGGTGGTTATTAAATTGTTTACTCCACATGTAATCGATTGAATTTTATGCAAAAATCTTATTGACATCAAAATAATAAAAGAGGATTTATTTGAATTTATGTATTTAAATTGCATAAATGATATTTTAAAACAGAATATTTTTTTATATGTAATTTTTTTTAAGATTTTTTTATGAAATATAATTTTTTATACAGAATTTTTTTTTATGTTTGTGTAATCGATTACACATTGCTTTTTTGTTTTTTGAAGAGTCAAATTTCTGTTTGTTTTCAGGAGTTGCGGAAAGAGTCAGAAGATTGAAATTAAATTTAAAAACATTCAGATTGTAGTTTTTCGATAATAAATATAATTTTTAAAACCATAAAATAAGCTTAATAAACATTACTAATAAACTAAACAGTGAACTATGAATTTTAAAGGGTTATTTAATAAAAGAACAAATTGTTGTCTGGCAATTGTTTTCTTATTGTGTTTGCTTACCAGTAACAAGGTGAGTGCACAGGACTTGACAGTTGAAGGTGTGGTAAAAGATGCATCGGGGCTAACCTTGCCAGGGGTAAACGTATTGGAAAAGGGTACGAAAAATGGTGTGTCAACAGATTTTGATGGAAAATATAAATTGAAACTTTCAAGTTCAAAAGCAACTGTAGAGTTTTCTTTTATAGGATTTACAACGCAGTCTGTTGCTGTTGCCGGTAAAAAAACAATTAATGTTGTTTTGGCTGAAGAAGCAAATGCTTTAAATGAAGTAGTTGTTGTAGGATACGGAACTGTAAAGAAATCGGATTTGACAGGGGCTGTTTCTACTATCTCCGGAAGTACTTTAAGTAAAATTCCTGTTTCGAATGTTGCAGAGGCTTTGACAGGTAGAATTGCTGGTGTTCAGGTTACATCTTCAGATGGTTCTCCTGATGCTAATATTAAAATTAGAGTACGTGGCGGAGGGTCTTTAACGCAAGATGCATCTCCTTTAATTATAGTTGACGGATTTCCTGTAAATAGCATGAATGATATCGCGGCTTCTAATATTGAATCGATGACTGTTTTAAAGGATGCTTCATCTACTGCTATTTACGGTTCTCGTGGAGCAAATGGCGTAATAATCATTACTACAAAAACCGGTAAAGATGGTAAAATGGCTGTTACTTTTAACTCATTTTTCGGAATGAAAAAGATGGCAAATGAAGTTGATGTTCTTTCTTCAGGTGATTTTGTAGACTGGCAGTATGAATTTGCAATGCTTAATAAAACAGACGCAACAGTTACAAGTAATCCGGATTCTTATACTAGGTCTTTTGGAAATTGGCAAGATCGTGATTTGTACAGAGGCTTAAAAGGAACAAACTGGCAAAAACAAATTTATGGACGTATCGGAGAAACTAATAGCCAGGATTTAGGAATTCGTGGAGGAACTGAAAAATTAAACTATAATTTTAATTATACACGATATGACGAAAAAGGAATCATGGCTGGTTCTGACTATAAAAGAAATAACTTGTCCTTAGCATTGAAAAATAAATTTAGTGAAAAAGTTGATTTAGGCTTTACAGTTCGCTATTCTGATACTGAAATTGATGGAGGAGGAGCTAATGATCAAAATGGCGGTGGTGGTAATATTTCGGATAGACTTTTACGTCAGACAATTGGCTACTCTCCAGTTCCTATAGCTGGATTAACTGATGTAGATGTTTCAGAGAATCCTGATTATTTGGTTAATCCGTTTGTTTCGTTACAAGATAATAATCGTAAACAGTTGAGAAAAAACTATAATATGTTAGGTACTTTTGGATGGAAAATAGCTAAAAATTTAAAATTCCAAAGCGATTTAGGATTGGATAATTACAATAATCTGGACTACCGTTTTTATGGATCAACGACAGCTAATTCGAAAAAAGCTTCAATAGGGCCTGGTCAGCCAGGAATGGTAATGAGTGATCGTAAAGATGTACGTTTTAGAAATGCAAATACTTTAAACTATGATTTTAAAGATATTTTAGGAGAAAATCATCATCTGACAGTACTTGCCGGAGAAGAGATGATTAATACAAAATCAAGTACAAATACTTCGACTGTTTTAGATTTCCCTAGTTCCTTCAATTTAGATCAGGCAATTAAACTGACTACGTTAGGTACTCCTTTGTCTGTAAATAATTTTTATAGTGCAGATGATAGATTGTTGTCATTTTTTGGTAGAGCAAATTATGATTATAAAGACCGTTATTTGTTTACAGCAACATTTAGAGCAGATGGTTCAAGTAAATTTTCAGGCAATAATCGTTGGGGGTATTTTCCGGCAGCAGCAGCAGGATGGAAAATTTCTGAAGAGAGTTTCTTAAAAGAGTCTACTTGGATTGATAATCTTAAAGTAAGAGTGAGTTATGGAGAAGCTGGAAATAATAATATTCCGGTGGGGCAGACAAGTTTAATTTATGAGTCTAAGACAGATGCGGTAGGTATGGATGGAATTGACAATTATTGGCAGGCTGGTGATAGTATGATTAATCCTGATTTGAAATGGGAAACAACTGTTACGCAAAACGTTGGTTTAGATTTTAGTTTCTTTAATAGTCGTTTGAGTGGTACATTGGATCTTTATAAAAACGTTACAAAAGATTTATTATTAAAATTTCCGGTGGGAGGTTCAGGATATTCTGATCAATACAGAAATATTGGGGAAACACAAAACACGGGTGTTGAGGCTACTTTGAATTATACTGCTATTCAAAGCAAAGATTATGGTTTAAATTTCTCTTTTAATGTTGGTATTAATAAAAATAAAGTAAATTCATTAGGACAAATGAAAGATTATGGTTGGAATACAAACTGGGCTTCGACTGATATCGGTAATGATTATTTAGTACAAGTAGGTTCTCCATTAGGGTTAATGTACGGTTACGAAAGTGATGGCCGTTATGAAGTATCTGATTTTGATTATGATAGCGTATCAGGTAAGTATACTTTAAAAGATGGTGTTGCAGATGCTACCGGATTGATGGGTACTGCCGTGAAACCAGGATCGATGAAATTGAAAAATGTAGATGGTTCTGCAGATAATAAAGTTACAGCGACTGATAAAAAGATTATCGGAAATGCAAACCCAAAACATACCGGCGGTATGGTTATCAATGCTAATGCGTATGGATTTGATCTTTCTGCAGCTTTTAACTGGAGTGTAGGAAATGATATTTATAATGCCAATAAAGCGGAGTTTGCTACAGCGAACAAAAATAGAGGTGGTGAAAACAGAAATTTAAGTTCAGAAATGGCTGAAGGCAAGAGATGGACGAATATAGATCCTGCTACTGGTCAATTAGTTACAGATCCCACAGCATTAGCTGAACTAAATACTAATACAACAATGTGGTCGCCTTACATGCAAAAATATTTTTTTACAGATTGGTCAGTTGAAGATGGCTCATTCTTTAGACTAAATACTTTGACTTTAGGGTATACTACACCAGAAGCTCTGACATCTAAGATAGGAGCATCGAAATTAAGGTTCTATTTAACTGCAACGAATGTCTTTATTATTACGAGTTATTCAGGTCCGGATCCAGAGGTATCTACCATAAATAATACGCCGTTGACACCTGGAGTAGATTATTCTGCATATCCTCGCAGCAGACAATTGGTTTTTGGTTTAAACCTTAATTTCTAATTTAAAATTCGCAAAAAATGAAAAATAAATTAATAATAGCCGGATTAATTATCTCAGGACTGTTCACTTCGTGTGATGAATATTTAGATACACCAGCTCAATCAACATTAGATGAACAGGTTATTTTTTCTAGCGCTGAATTAGCTCAGGGTGCTGTAGATGGAATAAAGATTGCATTTGGTGAAGAACAATCCTACAGAGGGAGATTGTTGGCCTACCAGGGATTAAATAGTGATACTGAATGGTTTCTTAACTCTTCAAGTGAAGGTCCTAAAACAGATTTAGTTACGTACAATGCCCAGCAAAGCAATACAGAGATGGGAGATGCTAGAAATGCCTGGGCCATGATGTATGAAGGTATTGAAAAAGCAAATTTATGTATACAAGGTTTGCGTAAATATGGAAATGTTTCTAATAATCCTGAACTTGCTCAGTTATTAGGAGAGGCTCTAACATTGCGTGCTATTTTTTATGCTGATTTAGTAAGAAACTGGGGAGATGTTCCTGTGCGTTTTGAACCTGTAAACAGTAGTACAATCTATATTCCTAGAACAAATAGAGATGTAATTTACAAGCAGCTTATAGCAGATTTGGGAGAAGCTGCAGAGATGGTCGCCTGGCCTAATGAAACTTCTTACACAAATAATGTACAGCATATAAATAAAGCTTTTGTAAAAGGATTAAGGGCTCGTCTGGCTCTTATGGCAAGTGGATACCAACAATATGCTGATGGTGTTAGAAGAAGTACTGATCCGGAATTATCTGTTGAAGCAATGTATTCATTAGCATTAAAAGAATGCCGTTCTGTTATTGAAAGTGGATCAGCAAAATTAGAACCAACTTTTGAAGGTTTTTGGAAAAAATACAATCAGGAAAATTTAACAGCAGGTAATGAATCTCTTTGGGAAATTCCTTTTGGAGACAATAGAGGAAGAATGTTTTATTGGTTTGCTGTAAAACATGATGAAATTGATCAATTTCAAGTAATGAGAGCTAATAATGGAGGTACTGCAGGACCACTACCATTTATTTATTATGATTATGATCAGGCAGATACTCGTAGAGATGTAACATGTGTGCCTTATAAATGGGGTAAAGCAACTAATAAAATTTCAAAACAAGAATTAACTGACTTACAGGTTTGGTATTTTGGAAAATATCGTTTTGAATGGACCACAAGAAAAGCAACTGGTGATCAGGATGACGGTATGAATAAAGTATATATGCGCTATGCAGAAATTCTTCTGATGGCTGCTGAAACTGCTAATGAAATTGAAGGGCCAGCAGCAGCAGTACCTTATTTAAAAGAACTTCGAAGCAGAGCTTTTGCTCCAGCCGATCAGGCAGTAAAAGTAAATGATTATATTGCGGGCTTGACAAGCAAGACTGATATGTTTAATGCAATAGTAAATGAAAATCAATATGAATTTACAGGAGAAATGGAACGTAAATTTGCTTTGATGAGATGGAACTTACTGAAAACGAAATTAATTGAAGCTCAATCAAAAATGAATGATTTAAAAGCTCGTGCAGGGAATTATTCAGATGTGCCAACAACGTTGTATTACAAATACAAATCAGATGACGTAACATTGGATATTTACGGATTACAAAGAGGTGAAAAAACAAATCCAGGTGCTGATTATACATCTAAAGATTGGGATAAATTAGAAGATACTAAAATACTATCACTTTTTAATGTAAATGTTGATCCTGATAAAAAACAATATTGGCCAATTATGGATGTATTTGTTAGGGGAAGTAACGGACAGTTAGATAATAACTGGTATAAGTAATATCTAAATAAAATTTATAATTATGAATATAAAAAATATATTAAAAGGATTTTTTGCTTCGTTTTTGATTCTGGTTTTTATTGCTAGTTGTGATAGTTATAACGAAGCGGTGTTGACAGATATTGGTAATACAAGAGAATTTTCTCCTGTTGGTGTAACTGCTAAAGTAAGAAATCAGACTGAGGTGGAATTAAATTGGGAAGTAAGTGAAAAGATTGATCATTATGTTGTAGAATTTAGTGCTAATGATCCAGAGTTCAAAACTATTTTTAAAACTTTGGAAGTGAATGCTGCTGAACTACCTATAAAATTAAAACTTGAGGGTGAAACAGTTTATTCGATTAGGGTAAAAGGGATAAGTGCTACCGGGTTAGATGATTCTAATTGGTTTATCACTACAGCAACTACTTTGTCTGAGCAACTTTTTTTACCGGTACAGCCAGGTGATATTTTAGGTAAACAAATTACACTAAGATGGGTTCCAAACAGTAGTGTTACAAAATTAGTGCTTACACCGGCTAATACTGCAAAACCTACAGTTACTCATAATATTACCGCTGAAGAAATAGCAAGCGGAGTTGCAACAATTTCAGAATTGAGTTCAATGAGTAAATATACTGTTGATTTGTTTAATAATACATCAAGAAGAGGTAAACAAGAGATAACAACTGCTGTTGATCTTTCTGATGGTATAGAGGTTAATCCTTCAGATAATTTAAATGATGTGGTTGCAAATGCTTCAGAAGGTGCTCTATTGATATTAAAACCAGGGGATTACAGAACATTTACAAACTCTGAAATTGTGCTAACTAAAGAAGTAACAATAATAGGACTTTATGATTTTGATATGCCTAAACTTCATGTTAAATTTACAGTAAATCCTAATATCAATGTTTCTTTAATTAATTTAGATTTAGAGGCTTCTGCTCTAACCAATCCAAGTGTAGTTACAGTATCTAGTACTGCTGGAAGTTATAAATCTATATTAGTGCAAGGTTGTAATATTCACGATTTTACCCGTTCACTTATAGCTGGTGGAAATGTTAATGGCAATATCGTTGATTCTGTTACGATTGATAATTGTATTGTAACAAATGTGAATACTAACGCTGGTGCTGATTTTATTGATTTCAGATTAACTTACGTAAAAGATATTATTGTTAAAAATAGTACTTTCAATTCTTGTTCAGCTTCTCGTGATTTTATTAGAGCAGATGCGGGTTCATCTTCATCTGGAGCAGGTAATAAGACAAATGTTGTATTGCAAAATTGCACTTTAAATAATGTTTCCAATAGTGCGGTTGTTTCACCTACAGCAGGGAAAAGAATTTTATATCTTCGTTTTGATTCTAATTCATCTACTGTAAGTAATAACTTGATTACAAATACAGCGGCTCTTTATAGTAATCAGCCAACAACTGTTGCTCCAGTATATAATAAAAATTATTATTTTAATGCTCCTGGTTTCAAAGACTCGGCTATTGTTAATAATTTAGTAGATGCCGCTGGTGTTGTTGTTGATCCGCAATATGTAAATGCTCCGTCAGGAGATTTCACTGTAAAAAATCAAGCTTTGATTGATAATAACATAGGAGATCCACGTTGGATTAAATAAAACAAAACTATTTTGTTAATTATTAAAAGGCATGCTGAATTTAAAACATTTACGCATGCCTTTTCTTTTCAGTTATAATTTAAAAACAATAAAAAATGAAAACGATATTAAGATTAATAGTGCTTTTTGCATTATTTTCCTGTCAAAAAGATGATGATACTCCTCAGGTTTCAGATGTGTTAGTTCAAAAAATTGAAATTCAGGGAACTGATATTGCAACTGGGCCTAATGGGCAGATGACAGCTAAGATCACGCCTGAGGATGCAACTGATAAAACAGTTTCATGGAAAATTTCAGATGCTGCGATTGCTGAAGTATCTGCAACAGGTTTAATTACTGCCAAAAAAAATGGAACTGTCACAGTTACTGCTACTGCAAAAGATAAAAGCGGCGTATCAAGTACCAAAGTAATTAATATTACCAGTTTTTTAGTTACTCCTGTTGCTGATTACGAGGTTTCAACTGTTACAGAATTAACTGCTGCTCTTGCTAAAGTTAAAGCTGGAGAAACTATTGTTTTGAACGGAGGAACTTATGCCATGACTTCAAGAATTAGCATTACAACATCGGGAACGTCAGATAAAGTGATTATGCTAAAAGCTAAAGATGGAGCAGCAAGACCGAAATTTGACTTTTCTGCAATGTCTGAAAGTTCAGCTAATCAGGGAATTGTTTTAAGTGGCAATTATTGGCATATTAAAGGGATTGATATTTATAAAGCCGGTGATAACGGAATGCAGGTTAAAGGAAGCAATAATACAATTGAGTTTATGAGTTTCTCAGAATGTTCTGATTCAGGTTTACAATTAGATAATGGTGCTGCAAATAACACGATTCTGAATTGCGATTCGTATTTCAATGCTGATGCAACTCTTGAAAATGCTGATGGATTTGCCTGTAAGCTAAATGCTGGAACAGGGAATAAATTTATAGGATGCCGTGCCTGGCAAAATCTGGATGATGGCTGGGATGGTTATTTAAGAGGAGCAGATGATATTACGACAATATATCAAAATTGTTGGGCAATCAAAAACGGGTATCTCAAAGATGGAAGTAAAGGAGCCGGAGACGGAAATGGATTTAAGACAGGAGGGAGCGATGATAAACTCTTAAAACACCATGCAAAATACACTAATTGCATCGCTGTAGGAAATGTTGCTGATGGTTTTGATCATAATAGCAACAGGGGAGAAGTAACTCTCTTCAATTGTTCTGCTTATGAGAATGGCAGGAACTATTCTTTTAGCAACTCAAATCCATTATCAAAACTGATTATTAAAAACAGTAATGTTTTAGGAGCTTACGGAACTGCTCTGGCAGCTGTTGTAGATATAACCAACAACAGCTGGCAAAACGGAATTACCGTTACGGCAGATGATTTTATCAGTATTGATTATTCGCAATTAACAGCTGCCAGAAAAGAAGATGGCAGTTTGCCGGATGTAACCTTCTTTCACTTAAAAGGGGATAGTGATATGATCAACAAGGGAATTGATGTAGGATTGCCATTTAATGGAACTTTACCTGATTTAGGGGCTTTTGAATTTTAAAATCTAAGATCCTTGTAATTGTAAAGCCACTACTACATAAAA
>CBFGNY010000118.1:0-14095 GCA_965650235.1 uncultured Flavobacterium sp.
CTGAAAGACATTTCTAAAATATTTGAGTTCTTCGATATCAATTACAGAGTGCACAGATACAAACATTTAATAGTGTCACCACATTACACAAGAACCAAGTTTATAAAACTAATAGATCGTGAAATTTTGCATGCACTGGCTGGCAGAAAAACACATATAAAACTAAAAATGAACAGCTTGTCTGATTTTAAAATGATCGATAAGCTATATGAAGCCAGCAATGCAGGAGTTAAAGTCCAGCTTCAGGTAAGAGGGATTTGTTCTTTGATTCCGGGAATTCCGGGAATGAGCGAAAATATTGAAGCCATCAGTATTGTTGATAATTATCTGGAACATTCAAGGGTTTATATTTTTGGAAATGCCGGCTTGACCGAAGTTTACATTTCATCTGCCGATTTTATGACCCGAAATCTGGATGGAAGGGTCGAAGTTACGTGTCCAATTTATGATTTGGCGATTAAAAAAGAATTAATAGATAATTTTAATATTGCCTGGAAAGGAAATGTAAAAGTGAGGTATCATTCTTATAAATTAGACAATAAATACAAGCCCAGAAACCATCATGCTCCATTTAGGGCACAACTCGAAACCTATAAATATTACCAAAATAAAATAGAAATAGCCGAAAAATTGGTTCAAAAGACAAATTAATAATAATAAAACTTAAATTTCAAATCATAAGTGAGCATGATTAAAATAAAAAAATACGCAGCAATAGATATCGGTTCAAATGCCATGAGACTGCTGATATCGAATGTTGTCGAACAAGAAGGCAAAGAGCCTCAATTTAATAAAAGTTCACTTGTTCGTGTACCCATTCGCCTGGGGCAGGATGCTTTTACTGTAGGTGAAATCTCAACAGAAAATATAGACAGAATGGTTGATGCCATGAAAGCATTCAATCTTTTAATGAAAGTTCATAAAGTAGAAAGATATATGGCTTTTGCAACTTCGGCAATGCGTGAGGCTTATAATGCCAAGGAAGTTGTGGAATTGATTAAGAAAAAAGCCGACATAAAAATTGAAATTATTGATGGCAAAAAAGAAGCTGCTATTATTGCTTCCACAGATTTACATCACTTGCTCAAAACAGACCAAACCTATCTTTTTGTGGATGTTGGCGGTGGAAGTACCGAATTTACCCTGTTTTCTAATGGGAAAATGATTAACTCAAGATCTTTTAAAGCTGGAACTGTTCGTTTACTGAACAATATGGTTCATGATGTGGTTTGGGATGAAATTGAAAAATGGATTAAAGGCAATACTAAGGATTATGAAGAAGTTACCCTTATTGGTTCCGGAGGAAATATCAATAAGTTGTTTAAAATGTCTGGAAAACAACAGGAAAAACCGCTTTCATACATTTATATCAATTCACAATATGCCTTTTTAAATTCTTTGACTTACGAGCAAAGAATCACCGAATTAGGCCTTAACTCAGACCGTGCCGACGTAATTATCCATGCAACACGTATTTATTTGAATGCGATGAAATGGAGTGGGGCACGCCAGATTTATGTTCCAAAAATTGGACTTTCTGATGGAATAGTAAAGGCAATGTATTACGGTAAAATATAATTTCAAATAATATCTCATAAATGAACAAAACAAGACTCGAAGCTTTTAGTGATGGGGTTCTGGCTATCATTATTACCATTATGGTTTTAGAAATCAAAGTGCCTCATGGTACAGATTTTACCGATTTATTGCCTCTGTTTCCTAAGTTTTTAAGCTACATCCTGAGTTTTATTTATATCGGAATTTACTGGAATAATCATCATTATTTAATTCATAGCTTATCTAAAGTCAATGGAAAAATTCTTTGGGCAAATTTGCATTTGTTGTTTTGGCTATCATTGATACCGGTTGCTACAGGCTGGATGGGAGAGCATAATTTTGCTAAACCTTCTATGACTTTGTATGGTATTATCTTGTTTTTATCTTCTGTAGCTTATTTTATTTTGCAGAGAATTATAATCCTTAGCGAAGGAGAAAATTCAGGATTGGCAAAAGCAATAGGAAATGATCTCAAAGGAATTGCTTCTACAATTTTGTATATTCTTGGAATCGTTTGTTCCTTTTACAGCGAATGGATTTCGGGTGCCGCTTATCTGGTAGTCGCTTTGTTGTGGCTCATTCCGGATAAACGAATTGAGAAGATTTCTATTCCAAAAGATGGATTATAATGAAATCTGTCTTTCAGTCGATTCAAATTTTACCGCAGAATGAATTAGATCAGCTCGATGAATTCATTACTTTTCGTAAACTCAAAAAAGGGGAACTTTTGTTGAATGAAAACCAGGTTTGTAATGAAATCGTGTTTATCAAAAGCGGTATTTTGAGATCCTATTTTTTTAATCATCAGGGAGATGAGATTACCAATTGTTTTGCTTTTGAAAATGAATTCATGGCTTCATTCTCCAGTTTTATAACACAAGATATTGCCGAAGAAAACATTCAGGCATTAGCCGATACAGAATTGCAGGTCCTTAGTCGTGAAAATTTAGAAGAGCTTTACAAGCTAGGAATTCATTGGCAGGAAATTGGACGTAAATTAACAGAAATGGAATATGTAACGCTTCAAAAAAGAATGATTTCCTTTCAGAAATTATCTGGAAGACAGCGATATGAAGAACTTTTCATCCATCATCAAAAATATCTTCAGCTGATCCCGCTCCAATATTTAGCCTCCTATTTAGGTGTAACTCCAAGACACTTAAGCCGAATTCGGAAAGCGATTTTATAGACATTTGTCCAATAATAAATTTTATTGAAAGAGTATTTTTGAAAAAACACAAAAATGAAAAAAGTACTCATCATTAACGGACATCCAAATCCGGAAAGCTTTAATTTTGCTATTGCAGAAGCATATAAAAAAGGAGTAATCGAATCTGGTGCTCAGGTTGAAACCATAACAATTGCCGAGCTTCAATTTAATCCGAATCTAAAATTTGGTTATCAAAAACGAACCGAATTAGAACCGGATTTAGAAAACGCATGGAATAAAATTCAAAATGCAGATCATTTAGTCTGGATTCATCCTGTTTGGTGGGGAGGTTTGCCGGCAATTACAAAAGGATTTATCGATCGTTTGTTTCTACCGGGAATGGCATTCCAATATCGGGAAAATTCAGTTTGGTGGGATAAATTGCTAAAAGGAAAAACGGCGCATATCATTACAACTTTAGATCAGCCCAGCTGGTATTACCGTTTGGTTTATGCAAGACCAAGCGTAAATCAGCTAAAGAAATGTACACTGCAATTCTGTGGTGTAAAACCAGTAAAAGTAAGTTGTCTTGGAATCGTAAAAACGGCTAATGAAGCACAAAGAGAAAAATGGCTACAGAAAGTCTACAATTTAGGATTAAGAAATAAATAGTAAATCTAAAATAAACATATAAGTTATTGTAGGTTAAGTGTTTGTGTTCGGTGGACTGAAGGTTTGCAAAGTTAAAGTACTTATTAATTAACCACAAAATTACACAAATTTTCACAAATTAATTAGCGCTAATTTGTGAAATTTGTGGTTCCAATATTTTTAGAAGCTAAAGCGAAATGCACTAAAGTAAATAGTTTTAAACTTTTTTGGAAACGAATAAAAAGAATGAAAAATATTCTGTCAAGGTAAATCCAATCCAAATGTAGAACGTAAAAGTTCGATATTCGGGTTGATTTCTAATAAACGATTGTAACGATCCTGATCGTTAAAGCTTCTTTTGGTTTCTACAGCTTCATTTACAATAACCTCAATCGTAATGTCGTGATTATGCAAATGCCCTTTCAGATAACCCAAAAGCCCGTTAATCTGGCCTTCAAAATCTAATTTAGAACCTTCGTTGGGCAATTCAAGCGTAATTACTGTTCCGTTTAATTTTGGATCGTTAATCAATAATAACGACTCCATAATTTTAAAACCTTTTTCACCCAAACGCTGTGCATATTTGTTCCAGTACAAAAGCATATCGGTTTCAGAAAACTCTTCAGTAAGCATAACCGAAGTAGGTTTTATATAAGATTTACTGTTTGCTTCCAGCTCTTTTTTCTTGCGGATACTCGCCAAAGAAAATGCAGAAACCTTAGGCTCATTACCCGAAGAAATGTTATTTGTTAAGGGTTTTTCGTTTTGCGTTTCAGTTTGCTGTGTTTCAACTGTAGTATTCTCAATTTGAGAAGTCAAATTGTTATTTTGATCGCCATTCCCTTTTTCCGCAGCATTTGGAATTTGGATTTTGGGATTTGAAACTTCAGCTTTAGCTGTATTATTAGGAATTTGGGATTTAGGATTTGAAATTTCCGTTATAGAATATCCTCCGTTTTTAAAATAAGTTGGCGGAATTATGAACTGCTCAACTTTTTTTTTTCTCCATCAAAGTTGATAGAGGCTAATTGCATCAGACATAATTCGACCAAAAGACGCTGATTCTGGCTTAACTTGTATTTTAAATCGCAATCGTTGGCAATGTCAATACCTTTTAGTAAAAATTCCTGAGAACATTTTTGCGCCTGCACGCCATACATTTGCTGTGCCTGTTCGCCCACTTCAAGCAAACTCAAAGTAGCCGGAGTTTTGCTTACCAATAAATCCCTGAAATGCGAAGCCAAACCGGCAATAAAATGATGCCCGTCAAAACCTTTAGAAAGAATATCATTGTAGGCCAGTAATAGATCCGGAATTTTATTTTCTAAAAGTAAATCGGTAATACTGATATAGGTTTCGTAATCTAAAACGTTTAGGTTTTCGGTTACGGACTGGCGTGTTAAGTTGGTTCCGCAATAGGAAACTACACGATCAAAAATCGATAAAGCATCACGCATAGCTCCATCTGCTTTTTGAGCAATAATGTGCAAGGCATCATCTTCAAAATTGATTCCCTGACTTTGTGCAACTTCAGCCAAATGTTCTTTGGCATCTTTTACCGTAATTCTCTTGAAATCAAAAATCTGGCAACGTGATAAAATCGTTGGAATAATTTTATGTTTTTCTGTTGTTGCTAAAATGAAAATAGCATGTTTTGGCGGTTCTTCCAATGTTTTCAAAAAAGCATTAAAAGCGGCGGAAGACAACATATGAACCTCGTCAATAATATAGACTTTGTATTGCCCGGTTTGTGGCGGGATCCTAACCTGATCAATCAGACTACGAATATCATCAACCGAGTTGTTTGAAGCCGCATCTAACTCAAAAACGTTAAAAGCAAAATCCTCATTAGGATCATCGTATCCGGGCTGATTTATTTTACGGGCTAAAATACGCGCACAGGTTGTTTTACCAACACCACGCGGTCCTGTAAACAAAAGAGCAGAAGCAAGGTGATTGCTTTCTATGGCATTCAGCAAAGTGTTGGTAATGGCTTTTTGCCCCACAACATCCTTAAAGGTCTGCGGGCGATATTTACGTGCCGATACTACAAATTGTTCCATATTCTTTTTTATTCGATAGCAAATATAGGCTGAAAATTACCAAATCACAAATCTGAAATTGATAAATCTTAAGGGCTTTTAGAATGATTTGAATCGATGTGAATTTTGTTAATTTTTGATTCAATTCTTATGAAATAAAGAAGAATAAAGCATTGTTTTTATTAAAAATTGTATTTTTAGATATAGTTAATTTTGGATTAATGCTAAACATTTTTAATATGAGAAATTTAAAATTACAGATGAACATGACACTCGATGGATTTGTGGGAGATTCAAAAGGCAAACTGGATTGGATGTTGCCAGAAGTTGACAAAAAGCAAATCAAGCAGCTGCACAATCTTACACAAAAGACAGACACTATAATTATGGGGCGCGTAATGGCAACAGAAGCCATACCTCACTGGGAAAATGTAGCTTTATCCAAAACAAAAGATGAAGAGGTTGTATATGCTAATTTTTTTGTCAATACACCAAAAATTATTTTCAGTAAAACATTAAAAAAAATTGATGGGCATAATATTTCAATTGAAAAGAGCGGTTTGAAAAAGCGCATAATTGAATTAAAATCGGAAGAAGGGAAAGATATTATTGCATATGGAGGAGCGAAATTTGTTTCATCTTTAATAGAACATAAACTCATAGATGAACTGTATTTGTTTGTCCATCCTGTTGCTATTGGAAATGGCTTTCCTATTTTTAATAATAAAATAAATTTTGAACTTATTAAAGCAGAATCATACAGTAATGGTATTGTTTTAAATAAGCTGAGACTTAAATAATGGAATATATTTCAAATCATAATTGCGTGTCAAAGTTTTTCTGAAGAGAAGCCTTATCCCGTATAGAATAAATTTGGTTTACTTTGGCATTTAGGCTGGTTTTACTGGTAAAGATATAAATCTGCAATAGCATCATATAAAGTATTGATAATTAAATTCGCTTACTTTTAAAAAAGTAATTTATTAAAAAATAGTATTATGAAAATCAAATCAATTTTATTAGGATTGTGTCTTACACTTTCTTTAATTGCGTGTAGTCCTAAAGATGCGGATATTCAAAAAGAAATTAGTGAAAAACTTGGCGATGCGCCCAGCGTACAAGTAACTGTTCATGAAGGTGTGGCTACCATCGTTGGTACATGCGATGATGAAGCTTTCAAAAAAAATATCGAGCGTTCTGTTAAAGCGGTTAAAGGCGTAAAATCTGTCGTGAATAACTGCCAGCTTCCCCAACCTGATGAAGAGCCTGCAGCTGCGGCTGTTATCATTAACTCAGATGCTGATTTAGACAAATCGGTAGGCAAAGTAATAAAAGCTTATGAGGGTGTGAGTGCTACTGTTGTAGGTGGGGTTGTAACGCTTTCCGGAGAAATTAAAAGAAACCAATTGCAGCCTTTAATTCAGAGTATTCAGGAATTGAAACCTCAAAAAGTGGATAATAAATTAACTATTAAATAACACGTTATGAGTTTACAGGATAAATATAAAGAGCTGACAGATTTGGCGGCTAATTTAGGCATATCGGATTTAGAAGTTAGAGAGCAGGATAATGTGTTGTATATTGATGGAACGGCAAAATCTGCAGCAGACAAGGAAAAACTCTGGAATGCTTACGGAAAAATTGATCCTGAGTTCAGATCAGCAGATGTGGTTATGAATATTGCTGTTGCTGAAGGAACATATAGTGAATATACGGTAAAAAACGGAGATTCCTTATCTAAAATTGGGCAAGCACATGGTGTTTCATGGCAGGATATTTTTGAAGCCAATAAAGACATCATTAAAAATCCGGACCTGATTCAGCCAGGTTGGAAACTGAAGATACCAACGGCATAATTTATTTTGCGGTTGTTATAAAGTCTGTCATTTATGATGGACTTTTTTTTATGTTATTGTGAGGGACGAAGCAATCTCATTTGCTGAATAATTTTACAGTATGGTTCCTTCGTTCCTCGCAATAACCTAAAATCTGACTCAATTAAGAACAAAACTCTTTATGAAACCTAAAGCCCTAGCCCTGATGGGAGTGGCATCCTTTTTCTTGCTTCTTTAGCAAGGAAAAGATACAACGGACAGCAGGAAATAGCTTCTGAAAATTACCTTCCCCTGATACTCAAATCTGCTAAAAATTTTGCAGTTTCCTGATCGGAGTCGGCGGAGAAACCTGCAACATAAACGCCTTTTTTGCCTGATGTTGATTTAATTCCGTATACAACTGCCTCATCTCCTGGGTCTGATTCCCCTTCGTATCGATACACATGTACAATTTCAAATTTTTGAGGATTTTTTTTAATCAGGTCGGCATTTCGATTGAAGTCACATGTGAATCCTTTTTCATTCAATTGATCCAGAGCTTTTGAAACAGTTGCGTAGTGATACATTTTAGCCATAATAAAAGAATTTAAAAATTAAGGATTTTAAAGATAACTAATTTAAAATTAAATTGTTAAGTAAATTTTATGAAAATCTGAGGTTTAAATCCTCTTTTCTTCACTGATAAATCGTTACTTTTGCCGGGCAGACCGCCTTATCGTCGTCTCGTCTTTTGGGACGAGAGGGAGGAAAGTCCGGACACCACAGAGAAGCATAGCGGGTAACACCCGTCGGCGTTAGAAATAGCGCAAGGACAAGTGCAACAGAAAGTATGTACAGGTAATGCTGTAGTGAAACCAGGTAAACTCTATGCGGTGAAATACCAAGTATATCAGCATTTAAGGGCTTCTCGTCCGTTGCTGAAGGGTAGGTAGCTCGAGTCTCACAGTAATGGGGGATCTAGATAAATGATAAGGCCCTGATTAATCAGGGACAGAATCCGGCTTACAGGTCTGCATTTTTTTGGAGATATTAGCATGTTCTTTTAAAATGAAAATACTTATCTTCTTTAGGTACAATACTCTACGATTCGTCTTTTGTGGCACGTACCAAACTGATACCTGACGTAAAGAAAACGATCCCCAATATCCCATAAATAATTAATGATTTAACATCTCTTATTTCACCTGATGTGCCGGCAAATATTACGGCTGTGTAGATAAGTCCTGCTATTCCCAAAATAGTAAGTAATCCTCCGAAAAATCTTTTTAGGTTCATGATTTTGATTTTAATGTTTAAATCAAATGTATGTAACAAGTAAATTAAACCTGTTATAGAATTGCTTTTGAGAGTTATATCATTCAGGGCATACATTTGATTTCAGGATGACTATATATAAGAAAATACTTTAATTAATTGGTTGTTTGTCTGCTTTTAATATTAATTTTGCGCCAACTATATAAATCAAAATAATGAAACATAATTACCTGCTTTTACTATTGTTTCTTTTTTCAATTACAATGCAAGCACAGGATGAAGCTGTTGCAAGCGTTGAAAAAAGCCAGTTTAAAATTAACTTACTATTCCCTGGGTTTGTTTACGAATACGGCTTTGATGATAAAAACACACTTTATTCAGAGGCATGTTTAGGAATTGGCTACAGATATAACAGTTATTATGACGAATCAACTATGTATTTTTTACCTATGATCAATGAGCAATTTCGTCATTATTACAATCTGGAAAAAAGAGCCCGTAAAGGAAAAAGGACGGCTTATAATTCAGGGAATTTTATTGCAATGAGCGCCACCTATTCCTTTCAGTCCATTTCTACAAATGAAAAGTATGCAGAATATTGTCCTTCGTTTACGATTGCGCCCGTATGGGGATTTCAGCGAACTTACAAACGAAAATTTAATTTGGAAGTGAATTTAGGCGCAGGTGTCAATTTTGACCGATTCGATACTGAGTTTGCTCCTGTTGCTACTTTTACTTTGGGATGGGTTATTGGGAAATAAGATTCAAAACATAAATGAAAAACCTTGATATTTCAAGGTTTTTCTATTTTAAATTCCAGTCCAATATTACGAACACTTTCAATGCTGATTTTGGGATCTGAATTAAAATATTTTCTAAGCCTGCTGATAAAAACATCCATACTTCGCCCTGAGAAATAATCGTCTTTTTTCCAGACAGACATTAAAATTTGATCTCTCTTTAATAACTGGTTATGGTTTAGATATAAATATTCAATAAGAGAAGCCTCTTTCTCTGTGAGCTGCTGAACGTGATTTTTATTATTGAGGGTTAATCTTTCATTATCAAAAATATAAGAACCAATTTCAATAATATTATTTCCTTCCAGACTTCTCTTCTGTTCGATTCTCTTTAGGATATTCTGCAAACGCAAAATCAGTTCGTCTACTTCAAAAGGTTTAATGATATAGTCGTCTGCACCTAGCTTTAATCCAATGATTTTGTCTTCTTTTAACTTTCTTGCGGTTAGAAAAATAAATGGAATTTCGGGATTGATTGTAATTATTTTTTCGGCCAGTGAAAATCCGTCTAACTTCGGCATCATTACATCAAAAACGCAAATATCAAAATCCTGGGTTTTAAAATAATCTAAAGCTATTTCTCCATTTTCTGCCCATATTACTTCGAATTGATGCAGTTCTAAATATTGTTTTAAAATGGCCGCAAAATCAAAATCATCTTCAGCTAAAAGTAATTTTTTCAAAATAAGGTAATTAAATTTTTAATAAAATAGTAAACTGGGTTCCATGCCCTAAATCACTAACAACCTTAACAGAGCCCTGATGTGCTTTTATAATTTGATCTACATAATAAAGGCCTAAACCTAAGCCTTTTGTGTTGTGCAGGTTTCCTTGTTGTACGCGATAAAACTTGTCAAAAAGAAGTGATTGTTTGTTCTTTTCAATTCCGATTCCGTCATCTTCAATACTTATAGAAAACTGATTTTCTGTAATTCTGGTTTTTATGGTAATCGTTTTTGAGCCATATTTTACAGCATTTTCCAATACATTTAAAAAAGCGGTTGTCAAATGAAATTTATCCAAAATCAAAATTGTTTTTTGCGTTTTAAAATCGGTTTTAAGATTAATTTTCGGAAATGTAATTTTAAAATCATTTACAATAGAAAGCAGAAAATCTTCGGCTTCTATTTTTTCTTTTTGCAATTCAATTTCATTTTCTGCCAGTGAATTCGCCACAACCTGATCAATCAAATTTTGCAGGCGATTGTTCTGACGTGAAATCGTATTGACAATTGCATTGAAATTTTCTTCGCTTTCGCGGATGTTTTTCTGTTCTAAAATTTTTGTAGAAATACCCAAAGTTGCCAAAGGCGTTTTGAGTTCATGTGTAATATTATTGATAAAATCGGTTTTGACATCGCTAACTTTCTTCTGTTTAATTAAAGCTTTTATAGCAATTACAAAAAGCGTAATCAGAGTTAAAATTGAGAGGAGTGACAGAATCAAAATAAAAGTCATTCTACTTAAAATAATCATTTCCCAATCAATGACAGAAACGTACATCGAATCTTCTGTTAGTAATCTGTAGTCCTGATTTTCAAAAGTTCCATTGGTTGTTCCAACATAATTCCTAACCAGAAAAGAATGATTTAAAGAAGTTAAATTGCCATACAATTTGTTTTGTATAAAAGGCTTCTCTGAAAATATGGTATCAGCTTTTTGAGCATTTTTGTACAGAATGAACTTATTTAGTACAATCGCAAAATCGATTTTAAAATTAGGCAAATCTCTTTCGAACTTCCGTTTGATTTTTTGCGTTAAGGCATCGCTGAATTCATTTTCAAGAACACTTTTTTTAATGTCAATTTTGCTCTTTTTTCCCTGAATATAATTTTCTGATAATTGTTTGTAAAGCTCCTCTTTTTTGGAAACGATAACCGAATCAATATCGCTGTAATTATTCGAAATCTGAGCGATCTCGTTTTTGATTTCGATATGAAACTGTGCCACTTTATAGTCATAAGCCGTTTTTACCAAATAGCATTGTACCGCTGACAAAACAATTAGTGCCATTACCGAAAAAGCTATTAATAAATTGATTCTTTGTTTCATACAACTCTAAATTCTTTCGCAAAAATAGCCCTTTTGTGATACATTCCGGGCTTTAACCCTGCATTAACCTCCAATTAACTTTAGAAGTCTTTTTTTAGAAGCATTTTTGCATCAGATCAATCTAAAATCTTTTTCAAAATGAATGTTTATCTGCCTTTAAACTTCTTATATTATTATTGTTTTTTTTTCTTTCTTTTGTTGTAAAAGCCCAGAATGAAACCCCAAAAGACAGTATTTCAAATCAATTAAATGCAGTTGTAATCAGTCAAAATAAAAATACATTTACCAACGCCAACGGAAATATAAAAGTAGATGTTGCTAATTCGATTATAATTCAAAGTAACTGGATTTAAAGAAAAACGTATAGACGAAAACGAAAACAGAGTTCGTTAAACACACAAAACTCCCTCGGATTTGGAGGGAGTTTTGTATTCAGAAAGAATATTAACCTTCGTCTTCTTCTGTTACTTTTACGGATGGATCATCTGGAAGTTCTTCATCATCATCAGTTGAATTCAATTCGAAGAAACTAAAAAAAGAACCCCCATAACTTTTCTGAAATGAAAAATTACTCAAATGTTCCATTTTGGTATATTTTGAATGTTCGATAATCATCATGCCGTCTTCCTGGAGCAACTCTTTTTCGAAAACTGTCAAAACAATTTTTTCAAAAGCGGCCTGATCTAATCCATAAGGAGGATCGGCGAAAATAATATCATAAGAGGTTTTGCAGTTTTCCAGAAATTTATACACGTCACTTTTAGTCGCAGCGATATCAAAATCATATTCTGATGAAACCTGTTTGATGAATTTTACGCACCCAAAATCGCCATCAACAGCTGTAATTGGAGCACTTCCGCGTGAAGCGAATTCAAAGCTAATGTTTCCCGTACCCGAAAACAAGTCCAAAACCTTTAAGCCCTCAAAACTAAAATGATTGTTCAGAACATTAAATAATGCTTCTTTACTCATGTCAGTCGTAGGTCTTACAGGAAGGTTTTTGGGCGGAAAAATGCGGCGGCCTTTGTATTTTCCAGAAATGATTCTCATGATTGAAATAAGATATAATGTTTTTGATTTTGCGCGGCAGAAAAGTTGTTTTTTTCTTGTAATGTGCTTACATCTAAGAAGGAAACATTACGAATGTATTTATATGCAACGGCATAAAAAGGGTCGTTTTTTTCTATAGTACCTAATAATTCGAGCGGAAAAATTTCAGGATTTAAACTCAATTGTTCGGCTGTAAAAAGCAAATAATAAATAAAATCTTCGGGTGTATTATATTCAAAAGAATTGAAAAATAATAATTTTTGATTTTGAACTACAATAACTTCAAAATGTCCCGGATTAAAATTGACGATCATTTTTTTGTCGTCATTGTTTTTTGAAGCCTCAAGAACTTTTTCTACCAAAATGCTGTTGACATGTTTGTAATCAAAAGAGCCCACATTGTCAATCAGGAAATTATTGATGTTGACATACGGAATGTAAACGGCATTCATTTCGTAATTTGAAATGGTGTCGAAAGTAAAAAAATCAGTTTCAAAAACTTTTGTAGTGTATTGTAAATAACTTCCCAGATAATTTTCATCAAAAAGAGCAGTAGGAACAAAAGTCGAAAGATTGTTATTATGAATCACCATAATTTCATCATACGTATCTTTTAATTCGGGAAATTTTTTGAAAGCTTCTGCATAGGATTCCTCAATTTTGTTTGTTTTTTTATTGGAATCAAAATGAACTTCATTGAATGAAGTAATGGTATTATTTAAGGTATCAAAACAACAAAAAGAAAATCCGGTCAGGGAAACCTGAATAGAAAGCTTTTTATAAATTTTAGAAGTGATATTAGTATTTTGCAATGACATATTTGATTTACAATTCGTTACCTGTTTGGAGTCAAGAAAGAATTTAAGGCGACACAAACTTACAAATAAAATAAATAAGAATCTCAATCTCAAAAGTCAATCTCAAAAGTCAATCTCAATATCAATGACAAAAATCAAATTCAAAAATCAATGGCAATTTCAAAATGGTTTCAATGGCAAAAATAAATACCGTTATATATTCAATTATAAATCATTGAAATTTTATTTTTAATTATTTTAAGTTGAATGGTAGTATTGAAATTGTATTTGAGATTGATTTTTGATATTGTAATTGACATTGCCATTTTAAAAACCGTACTTTGTATTTCAATTTTATTTTATGAATTCAGCATTGTTTTACGGCGTTTTACAAAGAAAATTTCCTTTTGCACCTACTTATAAACAGGATATTTTTTTTCAAAAAATTGCCATTTTTTTAACTGAACCCGCTAACGATACTATTTTTGTGCTGAAAGGGTATGCGGGAACGGGAAAAACAACTGTGATTTCGACTATTGTAAACAATCTTGGAGAAATTAATAAAAAGTTTGTTTTGCTGGCACCAACAGGGCGTGCGGCAAAAGTAATTGCGAATTATTCGAATACATCGGCTTTTACGATTCATAAAAAAATATATTTTCCTAAAAAATCTTCAGGTGGAGGCGTGGCTTTTACCAAACAGGTCAACAAACATAAAAATACGATTTTTATAGTCGATGAGGCTTCGATGATTTCAGACAGCACTCTGGATAGCGGTTCTCTTTTAGACGATTTGATTAATTACGTGTATTCCGGAACCAATTGCAAAATGATTCTTTTGGGAGATACTGCTCAGCTTCCTCCGGTAAATCTGGATATTAGTCCGGCGCTTGACACGCATACTTTG
>CBFGNY010000119.1:0-14029 GCA_965650235.1 uncultured Flavobacterium sp.
AGATGGGACTATCAAAGTTATTTCAATTATCAGGGATGTTGTCGAAATTGAAGAAACTTACGCTAAGTCAAGTATTGTAGAAAAAAACGGATTGAAATATGGGGTGATTTATCTGCCTAAATTTTATATCGATTTTGAAAACAAAGATGGTCGTGATGCCGGTAAAGATATTGCACTGGAGGTAGAAAGACTTAAAAAAGAAAATATTAGTGGAATTGTACTTGATGTACGTGATGACGGAGGCGGATCACTTTCTACTGTAGTTGATATTGCTGGACTATTTATTGAAGAAGGCCCAATTGTTCAGGTAAAATCCGCTGGAAAAAAGAAAGAGGTTTTGTACGATAGGGATAAGAAAATAGAATGGGATGGACCATTGGTAATAATGGTAAATAGTTTTTCTGCATCTGCATCTGAGATATTGGCAGCTGCAATTCAGGATTATAAACGTGGTGTTATTATCGGCAGTAAACAAACTTATGGTAAAGGTACAGTACAGACAGTTATCGATTTAAATCAATTTGTTCGTAATAGTGATTTTGGTGATTTTGGCGCATTAAAGGCAACAGCTCAAAAATTCTATAGAATTAATGGTGGTTCCACACAGTTAGAAGGTGTGAAAAGTGATGTTGTAATGCCTGACCGGTATGCTTATTTAAAAATGGGCGAACGTGATATGGATAATGCAATGCCTTGGGATAAAATAGATCCGGCAAACTATAATACATGGAATCCGAATGAGAATTTCAATCAGGCAATACTAAATAGTAAGCTTAGAATAGCTCAAAATCCTCAATTTAAATTAATAGAGGATAATGCAAAATGGATTGACGTTAAAAACAAGGAAAACACATACAGCTTGAACATTAAAAGCTTCAAAGCTACGCAAGAGCAAGTAGAAAGTGAAGGCAAAAAATACAAACCAATTGCTGATTATAAAAACAACTTAGTTTTTAAATCACTGCCTTATGAAAATATTGAAATGGCAAATGATGCTTCTTTAAAAGAAAAAAGAGAGGCTTGGCATCAGGCTTTGGCAAAAGATGTTTATGTAGAAGAAGCTTTGAATGTATTAGATGATTTGCAGTCTAAAAACAATAGTAACAAACAAACTACTTCTTCTAAAATAAAAAAAGACAAACTGGTTAAATCTTAATTTTTTGAATCAGTTTAAACATATAGTTAAGGCTCCATATTTAAGTTTATGGAGCTTTTTTTTTAAAATATTTAGTTGCATAATATGAAGAACATACTCGTTTTATTTTTAATTACTCTATTTATTGTCTCTTGTAAAAATGAGCGAAATGAAAAAAAGGAAATGCTTTTGACTCAAAATGCCTTTGTTCCTCCAATGCAAAATGTTTCTCAATCAGGCTATTCAATTGCATATTTGCCAACTTCGACAACACGGCAGATTGTAAAACACGATTACTATACATTATCATATAATGAAAAATTTGAACAAGCAGAATGGGTAGCATATGAATTAAAAAAAGAGTATCTGAAAAATAATGATTTTAAGAGGCCTTATTTTATTGAAGACCCGAAGGTAACAACAGGCTCGGCTGACTGGAGGAATTATAAAAAATCGGGATATGATAAAGGACATCTTTGTCCGGCAGGCGATATGGAGTTTGATAAAAAGGCATATGATGATACATTCTATACCTCGAATATTTCGCCTCAAAAACATGATTTTAATAGCGGAGTTTGGAACCGTTTAGAAAATAAAGTGCGCTATTGGGCCGGGAAGTACAATAATGTATATGTAGTTACAGGAGGGGTTTTGAAAGATGCAGATAAAAGAATAGGAACAGAAGAGGTTTCTGTTCCTAAATATTTTTATAAAATTGTTTTAGCTAAATCAGGAAAGGAACATAAGGCAATTGCTTTTTTAGTTCCAAATGAAAAAAGCCAAAAAGGAATTTATGAGTTTGTAGTTCCTGTTGAAACTTTAGAAAAAATGACAGGAATTGATTTCTTTCCTAATTTAAAAAACTTAAAGAGCAGTAAGGACTTTTAAGTCAGCAATAGTTGTTGTTGGGTTTTCTGCTTTAAAAACAAAACTCCCTGCGACTAAAACATCAGCACCAGCTTCTACTAATTGTTTTGCATTTTTATTGGTTACGCCACCGTCAATTTCGATAAGTGTCGAAGCATTTTTGCTTGTAATCAAGGTTTTTAGTTTTTTAACTTTATCGTAAGTGTTTTCTATAAATGATTGTCCGCCAAAACCTGGATTTACACTCATAATGCAAACTAAGTCAATATCGTTAATCACATCTTCTAATAAATCAATATTGGTATGCGGATTAATAGCAACTCCTGCTTTCATCCCTTCAGCTTTAATGGCTTGCAATGTTCTATGTAAATGTGTACAAGCTTCATAGTGTACGCTTAGAATGTTTGCTCCTAAATCTGCAAAAGTTTTAATGTAACGATCCGGATCAACAATCATTAAATGCACATCAATTGTTTTTTTTGCATGTTTTGAAATTGCTTCTAAAACCGGCATTCCAAAAGAGATATTCGGAACAAATACTCCATCCATAATATCAATGTGAAACCAATCAGCCTGACTGTCGTTAATCATTTCGATATCACGTTGTAAATTGGCAAAATCAGCTGCAAGAACAGAAGGAGCAATAAGTGTATTCTTCATTTTAATTGTGTGTTGTGTTATTTTTGCAAAGGTAATTATAAAAAATAAAAAACTCCGGTAATCAGCCGGAGTTTCAATCATCAATCAAAAAACGAACAGTCAATCAAACTGTTGTTTACTGTTAGTCGAAAGTCAAATACATAAAGTCAAAACAAAACTTTTGGATTTTATAAACTTTCTAACTTTAAGACTAATTAGCCTAAATATGTTTTTAAGATTTTACTTCTTGAAGTATGTTTTAATCTACGGATTGCTTTTTCTTTAATCTGACGAACACGCTCACGGGTTAAGTCGAAAGTTTCTCCAATTTCTTCTAAAGTCATTGGGTGCTGGTCGCCAAGACCAAAATACAAACGAACAACATCAGCCTCTCTTGGAGTTAATGTTTCTAATGAACGCTCAATCTCAGTACGTAATGATTCGTGAATTAATTCTCTGTCAGGGTTTGGAGATTCTCCAGAACGTAAAACGTCATAAAGGTTAGAATCTTCTCCCTCAACAAGTGGAGCATCCATAGATAAGTGACGACCAGAGTTTTTCATAGACTCTTTTACATCATTTACAGTCATGTCAAGTTCTTTTGCAATTTCCTCAGCAGAAGGCGGACGCTCGTTAGATTGCTCTAATAAAGCATACATTTTGTTGATTTTATTGATAGAACCAATTTTGTTTAATGGCAAACGAACGATACGTGATTGTTCTGCCAAAGCCTGAAGGATTGATTGACGAATCCACCAAACTGCGTAAGAGATAAATTTAAAACCACGGGTTTCATCAAAACGTTGAGCCGCTTTAATTAAACCTAAGTTTCCTTCGTTAATTAAATCAGGAAGTGTTAGTCCTTGATTTTGATATTGTTTAGCAACCGATACTACGAACCGTAGGTTGGCTTTTGTAAGTTTTTCTAATGCTCTTTGATCACCAGCCTTTATTCTTTGTGCCAATTCTACCTCTTCATCAGCGGTAATCAGGTCAACTTTTCCGATTTCTTGCAGGTATTTATCTAATGATGCAGTTTCACGATTAGTTACCTGCTTGGTTATTTTAAGTTGTCTCATTGTATTGTCTCCTTATTTTTAAAGTGTACGAATGGTTATACGTAAGAAGTAGCAATAATGTTACAATAACTTTTAAAAAAAATAGTAGTCTTTTTTAGTTTTAATTTATTTCCTGCATCTTTATCTAGTAACTTTTTGATTTTTAATTGTGTAAAGAATGGTGTAATGCATTTGTAATTTAATTATTTGTTGTTTTTTAAAACGAAAACCCCAATTCAAAATAAATGAATTGGGGTTTTCTATGAATAAACCTTTAGTAAACTAAGATCTGATTACTCTTTTTTCTCTTCACGCGGAGGTCTTTGTAAAAGTGCTTTTCTTGACACTTTTTCTTTTTTAGTTTTAGGATCAAGCCCTAAGTATTTTACTTCAAACACATCACCCATGTTTACAACATCAGTAACGTTTTCAGTACGTTCCCAAGCTAGTTCAGAAACGTGTAATAAAACTTCGTTTCCAGGTGCAGCAGTATATTCAACTACAGCTCCAAAATCTAACATTTTAATTACTTTCACTTCATAAGCTTCTCCCATTTGAGGTTTGAAAGTGATTGACTTAATCTTAGCTAATACTGCTTCAATTCCGGCAGGATCAGTTCCAAGAATCTCAATAACACCTTGCTCGTCAACTTCGTTGATTACAATAGTTGTTCCGGTAGCTTTTTGTAATTCCTGAATTACTTTTCCACCAGGTCCAATTAATGCTCCAATAAAGTTCCCAGGAATAGTTCTGGTAATGATTTTTGGAGAGTGTGCTTTTACATCTTCTCTTGGAGCTGCAATAGTTTCAGTCAATTTCCCTAAAATGTGTAAACGTCCTTCACGTGCCTGCCCTAAAGCCTGCTCCATAATATCATAACGTAAACCGTCAATTTTGATATCCATTTGACACGCAGTAATACCGTCAGCAGTTCCTGTTACTTTAAAGTCCATATCTCCTAAGTGATCTTCATCACCCAAAATATCAGACAATACAGCAAATTTCTCACCGTCAGTAATCAATCCCATAGCAATTCCAGAAACTGGTTTTACCATTTGAACCCCGGCATCCATCAAAGCCATTGTTCCTGCACAAACAGTTGCCATAGAAGAAGAACCATTAGATTCTAAGACTTCAGAAACAATACGAATTGTGTAAGGACAATCAACAGGAATCATGTTTTTCAAAGCTCTTTGAGCTAAGTTACCGTGACCAACTTCTCTTCTTGAAGTTCCTCTTAAAGGTTTTGCTTCACCAGTAGAGAAAGGAGGGAAGTTATAGTGCAAATAGAATTTCTCTTCACCTTGTTCAGATGGAGAATCAATTTGGTTAGCTTCTCTTGAAGTTCCCAAAGTTACAGTAGCCAAAGCCTGAGTTTCTCCACGAGTAAATAATGCAGAACCGTGAACTCTTGGTAAGTAATCAATTTCACACCAGATTGGTCTGATGTCTGTTGTTTTTCTACCATCTAAACGAACACCTAATTCTAATACTACGTTACGAACAGCCTCTTTGTTAGTTTTGTAAAAATATTTAGAAACTAAATCTCCGTCAGCAGCTAATTCTTCTTCAGTAAATAAAGCTTTTACTTCTTCTTTTACTTCAGCAAATGCAGCGCTTCTTTCGTGTTTAGCCGATCCAACTTTAGCGATGTTATAAATTTTATCGTATGCTGCAGCTTTTACTTTTTTATAAATTTCTTCGTTTTCTTTCTCACCTTCGTAAGTACGAATTTCTTTTTTACCAAAAGCAGCCTGCAAACGTAATTGTGCCTGAATTTGAACTTTGATAGCTTCATGAGCAAATTTAATTGCTTCTACCATTTCAGCTTCTGAAATTTCTTTCATCTCTCCTTCAACCATTGCAACAGAATCCAAAGAAGCACCAATCATCATATCGATGTCTGATTTTTCTAATTCTGTTCTGCTTGGATTGATTACAAATTTTCCGTCGATACGTGCAACACGTACTTCAGAAATTAAGTTGTAAAAAGGAATATCTGAAACTGCTAATGCCGCAGATGCAGCTAAACCAGCTAAAGCGTCTGGCATAACTTCTTCGTCATGAGACATTAACTGAATCATAACTTGTGTTTCAGCATGGTAATCATCTGGAAAAAGCGGACGCAATACACGGTCAACTAATCTCATTGTTAATACTTCGCTATCGCTAGGACGAGCTTCTCTCTTGAAGAAACCTCCTGGAAAACGACCAGCTGCTGCAAATTTTTCGCGGTAATCTACAGTTAATGGTAAAAAATCTACCGCTGGGTTAGCGCTACGTGCCGATACTGCTGTTGCAAGTATCATCGTGTCGCCCATTCTTACTACTACAGAACCGTCAGCTTGTTTTGCTAAACGTCCTGTCTCGATTGTGATGCTTCTGCCATCACCTAAATCGATTTTTTCTACAAATAATTGTGGAATCATAATTTTTCCTAATTGGTTATACAATGGGTTTTAGTTGTGTTGTTGTTGTGTAGTTGTTGTTTCTAAAACCCAATGAAAAACCAAACTTTTTTTAATGTTAATATTAATTTCAAAAATCAATATTAATGCGTTAGTAAATTTAAAAATCTAAAATCTGCTTTCTAAATTTAAATAAAAAAAGAGGCACTTTCGCACCTCTTTCCTATATTGATTATTTTCTGATATTCAATACTTTGATAATCTCACGATATCTGTTGATCTCTTTCTTTTTCAAGTAATCCAACAAAGCTCTTCTTTTACCTACTAATAGTACAAGTGAACGCTCTGTGTTGTAATCGTGACGATTTTTTTTCAAGTGCTCAGTTAAGTGTGAAATTCTGTAAGTGAACAATGCAATCTGACCTTCTGCGCTTCCAGTGTTTGTTGCACCACCGTGTTGTGCGAAAATCTCTTCTTTCTTTTCTTTAGTTAAATACATTCCAATATTATTTAATGATTTTTATGTATGTCATACAGCTTTTGTAAGACGGGTGCAAAAATAATACTTTTTTTTCGAAAAATAAATATAAAGATTGAAAATTTAATAGATTAGACAATTTTGCCTTTGAAAATATTCTTTTTTTAATCTTTCGAGATTGATTCTTAGGGCAACTTTAGCTGTCAGCTTATTTGCAAATTTTAGAATCGTCACTTTTCTATAAACGGATTTATTGCGTAGCTGTTAATAAAAAGGAACAGTTATTTCTTAGCACTTTGTTTTTTAGATAAAGAAGAATAAGAAGTTTTTACATTATTTTCATCTATGCTTACTCCTGAAACTAGAATTCCCTGATCATAATTATTGGTAAAAGTAATTTTACGTGCAGTATCGTTTCCCTGCCATAAGCCATGCTTCAAGCCGTTTTTAATAACTCCTTTTTCTGATACGAATTTGCCTATATCCTCATATTCCCCATTTCCGTCAACTACTGTTTGATTTTTATTTTCATCCCAAAAATTAAGAATTAAGGTTTGGGATTTTTTTGTTTTTGGGTCCCAAAAGTTTTGTTTCTCTGATTTTTTAGCTTGATTTTCATACCAATTTAATTCTTTTCCAACTTTATGGTCATCAGCGTAATTAACAACAGATTCTTTTGATCCGTTTTTATAATAGTAAATAAACTCTCCGTCTTTCTTCAAAACATCCTTGTCTAAAGTTGCGCCTGTCATTTTCTTTCTTCCATTCTTATAAAAATCAGTAACAACATATCTGACACTTTTTTGAGAATAGTTGGTAATTACTCGTGTGTAACTATAGCTTTCAGGTGTTGCTTCACGATTTAACGAATCAAGAAAAATTTTTTTCGAGATCATGTTAATTTGTGCAAATAGATTGGCTGAAATTAGAAGGAGAAATATTATGGAGCTGTTTTTTTTCATTTCAGATCTATTTTTATATAAAAATAGGGCTTCTAAAATAATTTAGCAACCTCCTGATTTACAAATTCTAAAAATCGTTCATCAGCCTCTGTAAATGGATCAATCACGTGACTGTCAATGTCAATTTGGCCAATGTTTACTCCATTAACAAATAAAGGAACTACGATTTCTGATTTTACTGTGAAACTGCAGGCAATATAATTGTCCTGGGCGGCAACATCAGGCACAACAAAATTTGCGTTGCTTTCTGCAACTTGCCCACAAATCCCTTTTCCGAAAGGAATTACGGTATGATCTGTTTCGGCACCAACGTACGGTCCTAAGTGCAATGTTTTGTTTTCGTGATTGGCAAAATAAAAGCCAACCCAATTGTAATATTCTATATTTGCATTTAATGATTGACAGATTGCCAATAATTTTTCGTCTCTCACTATATTTGCATCGGCTATAATAGCGCTTATTTTGGGTTGTAATTCCTGAAATGTCATAATTTAAAAAGTTTGTACAAAAGTATTTAAAGCTGAACTCAAAAAATATATAAATTTGGAAAAAATTCTTTTGAAAAAATATTTAATACAATTTAAACCTTTTTTGGTTTTCATAGGCACCTTTTTTTTCGCTTATATTGTACTCACTTTAGTTTATAAACTTTATTTGAATAGTTTTGACACGAATGATGTGGATGGAGTTACAAACGTTGTTAGTCGAAATGTCGAACAAATAATGCATTTGTTTAACTGTGACATCAAAATTCAGAAAAGCCAGTTCAATCCTTATCTGGAAGTTTGGTATAATAGAGAATATACTGTTCGAATTGTAGAAGGTTGTAATGCGGTAAGTGTTATTGTTTTATTTGTTTCTTTTGTAATTGCTTTTTCCGGAAAGTTCAAGACTACTTTATTATTCATTTTGACGGGCAGTCTTATTATTTACATTTTGAATGTAGTTCGAATTGCATTGTTGACCGTTCTGTTATATCGTTTTCCAGAGCAGGTGCATATCTTGCATGGAGTTCTTTTTCCTTTAGTTATTTACGGATTGGTATTTGTTTTATGGATATTTTGGATTAGTAAATTTTCAAAATATGCTAAATAAATTAATTGAGCATAAGGTTAAAATTCTAATTACAATAGTAGTGGTATTTTGTTTTGGAATAATAAGGACTTTTGAAAATCAATTGTTTTATGACCCTTTTTTGGATTATTTTGATTCGGATTTTAAAAATTTGCCATTTCCCGAAGTTGATGTTTTAAAGCTTTTTTACGGACTTATTTTCCGTTATTTTTTAAATACTATCCTATCACTGATACTTATCTATGCTTTATTTCTCAATCGTGATATTTTAAATTTCAGCATTTTTATGTATGGATTTTTTTTAGTGATATTGTTCGGAATGTTTTTTATAATTCTGAATTATTTTTCCGAAGCAAATTGGCTTCTTTTTTACGTGAGAAGGTTTATTATTCAGCCCATATTTGTATTGCTGTTTATTCCGGCGTTTTATTATCAGCAGCAAAATCTCAAAAAATAACATTTTATTAGATATTTTTGGAGGCTTTTTTAATAATTTTGCAAAATGAATTTAAAGAAATGCACAGGATTATTTTTGGCTTTCCTATTGTTGGTTTCCAACATCGGGTTTGCTTTTGATGTGCATTATTGCGGAGGAAAAATAGCTTCTGTTTCATTAAATACTACAGCTTCTGCTTCTCCTGAAAAAAAATGCTGCGGAGCTAAAGAAAAAAAATCTTCTTGCTGTAAAGACAAAACAGTTCATTTTGAGAAACAATCAGATGATGCTACTTTTAAGGTTTTCTTTTTTCAGATTGCTTTTTCAACAGTAATTCAGGAATACCTACCAATTGCTTTTTTATCGATTCCAGGTTTTAAAAGTAAACAGATCATTTCGTATTATTCTGATGCGAATGCGCCGCCTTTATACAAATTATATCATCAATATATTTTTTACGCCTGATTTTAATGTTTAGAATCGAGCCTTTTATGGCTTGTATTATGCTGTTTTTTTCTCAGTTGAAGAAATTAAAAACAGTTTCTATTAACATTAAAATCTTTTTTTATGCAAAAATATATCATGTTTTTTATGATGGTTTTGTTTTCAGTTTCTGTGTTTTCGCAAGAAGATTTAGAGGAAGTCAAAATTACAAAAAAGCAAAAAGGACTTAAAAAATCCTATACAGTTACTGCTAATACGACTGTAATTACCAGCAAGGAACTGCTAAAAGCTGCCTGCTGTAACCTGGCTGAAAGTTTCGAAACAAATCCCTCAATCGATGTCAATTTTTCTGATGCCTTAACTGGCACAAAACAAATAAAAATGCTGGGCTTAACAAGTCCGTATTTGATGATTACCGAGGAAAATATCCCTTCGGTTCGAGGGGCTTCGCAGGCTTATGGATTGTCATTTACTCCCGGAACCTGGATAGAGAGCGTTCAGATTACCAAAGGTGCCGGAAGTGTTATCAATGGATACGAAAGCATTTCGGGGCAAATAAATACAGAACTTTTAAAGCCTTTAAGTGATATTCCGTTCTTTCTGAATGCTTACGGCTCTACAGATGCCCGGTTTGAACTGAATACACACTTCAATAAAAAACTTTCAGATAAATGGGCAACAAGTTTGTTCCTTCACGGAAATACACGTGTGGCAAAAAACGATATGAACGATGACGGGTTTCTGGATAATCCATTAGGGAAACAAATCAATGTTTTAAACCGATATCAATATTATGATCCCGAAAGTGGTTTGGTGAGTTTTATCAATTTCAGATATATGAATGATAAAAAACAGACTGGAGAAGTTGATTTTGATAAAGATACAGATAGAGGAACAACCAATCATTGGGGTTCAGAAATCAATACAGAACGCTTTGAAGTTTCTACTAAAATTGGTTACGTTTTTAAAGATATGCCATACCAAAGCATCGGTTTTCAAAATGCTTTTAACAGTCATAATCAAGACTCTTATTTCGGTTTAAATCTTTATGATATTAAGCAGAATAGTTTTTATTCGAATTTAATTTTCAATTCGATTATCAATAATACGATGCATAAATTCACAACTGGTTTGAATTTTACTTATGATCAATATCAGGAATTTGTAAATGTGAATGATTATAGCAGAATTGATAATTCGGTTGGAGCATTCTTTGAATACACCTATGACAACACGGATGATTTTAGCTTAATTCTGGGTGGAAGACTTGATAATCATAACCGTTTAGGTTTTTTCGTTACACCGCGTTTGCACTTGCGATACAATCCATGGAAAGATGGAGTTCTCCGTTTTTCTGCAGGAAGAGGAAAACGTTCTGCTAATATTTTTGCAGAGAACCAACAGCTTTTTGCAAGCTCCAGAACTTTTTCGATTTTAGACAGGAGTGGAAAAATCTATGGATTGAACCCTGAAATTGCATGGAATTATGGTTTAAGTTTTTCTCAGAAATTTAAACTTTTTAATAAAAATGCCGAAGCAGGTTTTGATATATACAGAACCGATTTTCAAAATCAGGCCGTTGTCGATTTGATGCAAAGTCCACAGGATGTTTTGTTCTATAATTTAAAAGGAAGCTCATTTGCGAATAGTTTTCAATTAGAATTCAATTACGAGTTAATTCATAATCTGAATTTGAGAACGGCATATAAATATTATGATATCAAAACGGATTATTTAAAAGGAACTTTCCAGCGTCCGCTTCAGGCTAAACATCGTTTTTTAGGGAATTTAGAATATGAAACCCCAATGAATGATGATAAACAGTGGAAATTTGATTATACATTTAATTGGTCAGGAGAACAACAATTGCCTTATACAGGATCAAATCCTGTAGCAGATCAATTTCCGGATTTTTCACCAGCTTATACAGTAATGAATGCTCAGGTTACAAGAGTTTTTTCTCCCGTATTTGAGGTATATATAGGAGGGGAGAACATCGGGAATTATAAACAGGAAAAAGCAATTTTAGGTGCCAATGATCCTTTTGGCCCCAACTTTGATGCATCAGTAGCCTATGCGCCAATTTTTGGACAAATGTATTACGCAGGCTTGCGTTTTAAAATAAAATAAATGGCAATATCATTTCAAACATCAATAACAATTATAAATTTATAACATTAAAAAAATAAACAAATGAAATTAGCGATTCACGAACACAAAAAAAGCTATATAAAAGGCTTAAGTAAAAATTTAATTTTAATAGCAATGATAACTTTTTTAGGATTTTCGGCGCAGGCCCAAACTAAAAAAAATAAGAACTTAAAATATACTACAGAGGTAAACGGTAATTGCGAACAGTGTAAAAAGCGTATTGAAAAAGCGGCTTTTAGTGTTCCGGGTATAAAAACTGCAAATTGGGACATTAATTCACATCAGCTTACAGTGATTTTAAATGAAGAAAAATCATCAACAGCTGATTTAAATAAAGCAGTTGCAAAAGTTGGCCATGATACAAAAGAAGTAAAAGCGACTAAGGAAGATTATGATAATTTGCACCATTGTTGTAAGTATGAAAGAGAATAATGACGAAGCCCGGTGTTTAAAAAATCCCGGGCTTTTTTAATAGTTAATTTATCTTTAAAAAAGCATATTATATTGTGGTTAAATTAAATTATTCATACTTTCACGCCGTATAATTTTTCAATAACAAACACAATACAGCATATGAATAATTTTGACTGGACGCAATTAATAAACCCTGAGTTTTACATTAATTTAAGCATAGGCGGAGTTCAAATTGGTGTGTATATTGTGCTGTTTATTGTTTTTGCAGAAACCGGACTGTTTGCGGGATTCTTTTTACCAGGTGACAGCCTTTTGTTTTTGGCTGGAATATATAGTGGAGAGCTGATGCAAACTATGATTTTTATTTCTAATGATTTCCTAAATGTCTTCTTATTATCATTTTTAGTAGCCGTTATGGGAGTTTTAGGAAATATGACCGGTTATTGGTTTGGAGCCAAAAGCGGTTATTATCTGTTTAAAAAAGAAGATAGTTTCTGGTTTAAAAAGAAATACCTCTTACAATCGAAGGATTTTTTCGAAAAGTATGGAGGTAAGGCTATTATTTATGCAAGATTTTTGCCAATTTTCAGAACATTTGCCCCAATTATAGCTGGCATAGTTTCTATGGACAAAAAGAAATTTATGTTCTATAATGTTTTGAGTTCTTTTTTATGGTCTTTTATATTGATCTTTGCAGGCCATTACTTATATGGCATATTTTTGAAACAAGGAATCGATTTGAAACATCATATTGAGTATATAATTATTATCATTGTGATTATTTCTACATTCCCTGTTTTATTGAAACTTTTGAAGAAAAGGCCAATTGAGAAAATTTAATTTGCTGATATCTAAAAATTATATATTCCCAAAAAGATTAAAGATAGATCTGGCAAAGCGCGAATTATTTTTTTCTTCAACAGTTTCATAACATGAAAACCCTAAAATAATTTTAATGCCAGGAGGAATGCTGTTTAAGATGTCTCTCTGTTGATCATCTAAAAGTAATTTAAGGCTTGAAGTCAATTCTGGGTTATTGTTCAAATATGAAATGATAAGCAAAGCTGAAAAATTTAAGACCTCGCGGGCTGTTTCACTTTTGATCCCTACTTCATTCGAAATCATTTCGGTAATTCTGGACTTTTTAGTGGTAAAAATCTGTTCTAAAAGTGGGTTTCCTTCAAGTTTATAATTCTCGTCGACAGATAAGATCCGGGATGAAGTAAAATCAACTTCCTTGTAAAATGTAGAATTTTGCACAAGATCAGTCATTTCTTGTAACTTTTCTTCATCAAAATTGTTGTATAAACCCATCAAAACTGTTCCTAACGAAACATCAATAGCCTTAATTAATAAAGCATCATTTTCGAAATAAAATTTGTTTAGTTTGGAGATAACATTGGAAGAGATAAAACGGCGTAGTTCAATTTGTAGATTTGGGGTCATAATTGTATACTATATTAATTAATAAATGCTGTCGATAAACGATTAAATGTGGTATTTTGTCGTTTATTGTGATAAAAATATAAAATAAATTAACATATCCAAAAAATAAGTTAAATATTTTGTTTTAACTTTTTTGCAATTTAATTAACAAAAAACGCCAATATCAATAAATATGATGCCTAGTTATCAAAATAAACTCAGAATTTTATAAAAAATATTTTTAATATTTTACCCCTAAAAAATAAAAATAAGAAAAAGCTTAAGGATAATCATTCCTTTAAAACAAGAGATTTCTGTTTTGCCACATTATAGTAACGAATACACCAAAATAAACAACACAAAATAAAAAGTTTATAAAACCCGAAGCTAAAAAACCAATTAATGAGCCTGTTGCGGCTTTAAATGCTCGTTTGTGATCTTTTGAGTCATATAGTATTTCGCCTATAAAAGCCCCTGCAAAAGGACCAATAATAATTCCAAATGGTATTGGCGCCAGAATACCAATTATCAAACCAAT
>CBFGNY010000120.1:0-13757 GCA_965650235.1 uncultured Flavobacterium sp.
GATTACCTGAATTCTCTCAAGGCAGTCAATCCCAAAATAAAAAAGTATGCCAGGGTAGGGCAAATTATAGGGCTCCAGATAAAAATCTTCAAAAGCTACAAGAGCTTACATCAGCAAATACGGCAAGATGATTTGTTTCACGGAGATGAGGTCGATTATATCAAAAGGGTCTTTGAAAGGCTACTCAAAAACTGTGATACCAATCTGGATGAGCTACTGACAATCGTTACGGACGGAAAGTTAGAAATGAAAGACGATGAGCGAATGAAACGAATCGATACGATTTACCAGAGTATGCTTGATAACTATGCTTTCTCTGAGAGCTTCAGTAATGAAACCAAAATCCTGGCTGTATCGAGAGCAGCCGAATTGCAAGAAGCAAAAAACAGCCGTGACCTAAACGGCATAAATACTGATTTGCCATGAAAAAATTACTGATTACAGGAATGGTATTTATGGGACTCTTATTCCCATCGCAGATAACAGCCCAAAAACAGGAAATCCAACAATTGATTTTGAACATAGAGAAGTTGGCCCAGTTCAAACAGATTCTAAAGGATATGAAAAAGGGCTATGAAATACTTAATGGAGGTTATAATACGGTAAAGGATTTGTCTGAAGGGAATTTCAGCCTTCATGAAACATTTCTTGATGCGCTGATGCAAGTCAGTCCCACAGTTAAGAATTACAGGCGTATTGGCGACATTGTGAATTATCAGGTGCTGCTGGTAAAAGAATACAAGTCCGCTTTTAGTCGCTTTAGGGACAGTAAAAATTTCAATGCTGAAGAAATTGAATATTTCGAAAAGGTGTACGATAATCTTTTTAAGCAAAGCCTCAGAAATCTTGATGAACTGACCTCTGTGATTACCGCAAATAAAATGCGAATGTCAGATGATGAAAGGCTGGCCTCTATTGACAAAATATATGCCGATATGCAGGACAAACTTTTATTCCTGAGAAACTTCAACAATAATACTGCGGTACTGGCTCTGCAGCGTGCAAAAGAGCGCAATGATACCCGCGCAATGCGCAGTATTTATAAGCTAAATAATTAAATCTAACGGTTATGATAAAGATAAGTAAGCCATTACTACTTGCTCTTTTTGCAATGATAATGCCATTTACCATTCACGCACAAGGAATTGCTGAAGACATGAACGGCCTGCATAGTGTACTGGAAAAATTGTATGATGAAATGATGCCTTTATGCAGTAACCTGATTGGCGTGGGACAGGGACTTGCCGGTTTTGCAGCTATTTGGTATATCGCCTCAAGAGTCTGGCGACATATAGCCAGTGCTGAACCCATAGATTTTTACCCGCTCTTTCGTCCCTTTGTTATCGGATTTTGCATTATGATTTTTCCCTCTGTCCTCTATATGATAAATGGTGTCATGAAACCTACCGTTACAGCAACTTCTGCAATGGTAGAAGGATCCAACAAAGCGATTGAAAGACTGCTTAAAGATAAAGAAGAAGCACTCAAAGAAACAGATCCCTGGAAAATGTATGTGGGTTCTACTGGAAGCGGCGACCAGGATAAATGGTACCGCTATACCCATGATGATGCAGATCCAAGTGGGCAGGGAATGCTCGATGGTATTGGAAATGATATCAAATTTGCCATGAGCAAGGCCTCTTATAATTTCCGAAATTCAGTAAAGGAGTGGATGAGCGAGGTACTGCGCGTATTATTTGAAGCTGCTTCCCTGTGCATCGATACGCTGCGGACTTTTCAATTGGTGGTACTTTCTATTTTAGGTCCAATCGTTTTTGGCATTTCGGTCTTCGATGGTTTTCAACACACCCTTACCGTCTGGCTGGCACGTTACATCAATATCTATCTGTGGCTTCCTGTGGCTAACATATTTGGAAGCATCATTGGAAAAATTCAGGAGAATATGCTAAAGATTGATATTGCGCAAGCTGGAGAATATGGAGATACTTTCTTTAGCAGAACTGATGTTGCCTACTTGGTCTTTATGATTATTGGAATTATAGGCTATTTCACTGTTCCCTCTGTTGCCAATTATATTGTTCATGCCGGCGGTGGCGGTGCACTGGGGCAAAAAGTGACTAGTATGTTTAGTAATTCTACAACTTCCATTGTCAATACTACATCTCAAGGGACAGCAATGGCAGCGGATGCTATGGGGAATGCTGCCGGTCGTATGTACCAAAGCATGTCAGATTCCGGAAATTCTGCGCCTTACTTCAAGGACAGGGATAGTTATATGGCTGATAAATTAAAAGGTAAATCGTAACCCTAAATTCAAAGTTTATGTTTAGCAAAATGAAAAATATTGACACTGCCTTTCGGCATGTTCGTGGTTTTACCCTGCTGGTCATTACGGGATGTATTATAATTAGCTGTTTTTCACTTTATAAGAGTTTCTCACTGGTGTCTCAAATGCAAAATAAGGTTTATATACTGGCTAACGGAAAGGCGCTGGAAGCCTATGCTTCGGACCGAAAAGATAATATTCCAGTGGAGGCCAGGGATCATGTAAAAACGTTCCATAAGCTGTTTTTTACACTTGACCCGGATGATAAAGTCATTAAAAGCAATGTAACAAAGGCGCTTTATCTGGCCGATGACAGTGCCAAACGGGTTTACGACGATTTAAAGGAAAACGGTTACTACTCCGGTATTATATCAGGGAACGTCAGCCAGACCATACAGATTGACAGTGTGACTATTGACCTTAACCGCTATCCCTATGGATTCCGATGTTATGCTACTCAAAATATCATTCGTACCACCAGCATTGCGCATCGAAACCTTATAACAGAAGGCAACCTTCGTAATGTATCGAGAAGTGACAACAATCCCCATGGCTTTTTAATCGAGCGATGGAATACTATTGAGAACAGGGACATAAGTACCGAAAACAGAAAATAATAAAGCTGCAATCATGAAATTCACTTTTAAACGAAATACCAAAAAGAGCGATGTTCCTGCAACTGCTAAAAGTAAACTTTGGCAAAAGTTTGACCAGGCTAATCTGCGATTGCAGTATAAATGTGCCAATTGGCTGGAACGCAAAACAGCTCATTTCTCGCGTCTTAACTGGATTGTGATTCTGTTGTGTTTTATAGTATTTACAACAACTTGCAGCATTTACCTGATCGTTAATAGTTTTTCAGGTAATACAAATAGAAATATAACTGTAACCCCGATTACCAAACCACCTAATCTGGTACCCACAAAAGAAAAGCCTCCCCAACTCAATACAATTATTAGCAAAATAGAATTTGAAAAAATTAAAGGTTTCAGGAAATATATGGATAGTCTGGGCCGAAGTCCGGCAGGAAAAAAAACGTATGACAGTATTGTCTCAGGCCGACCCGGACTTCTGGACAGTTTAACAATACTAGAAAATTATTATTACTCACATCTTAAAAATTAATATCATGGAACAAAACACTAAATCATTAAAGGCCTTAAAGCATCGCAAGATGCTCCTGATACTGCCAATATTGGCGTTGCCATTTCTGACTGCCCTATTTTGGGCATTAGGCGGTGGAAAAATGGATGCTGCCAACCCGGCAGAACCTCAGCAAAAAGGTTTTAATCTAAAACTTCCCAATGCGAACCTGAAAGAAGGAATTCCGCTCGATAAAATGAATTACTACGATCTGGCTGCTCTTGATTCAGCAAAGCTTGATGAACTTCTCCGAAAAGATCCCAACTATTTAAGCCAGTCCTTTCAGATTGATTCCACTGAGGACAGTAGTGCTGTAACTCCAGGAAAAGAACAACATGGTTTAAATAAATCCGTTTACCGCGATCCAAACGAAAAAAAAGTGCATCAAAAATTGGAAGCATTGCAAAAAGCAATCAATACTCCAGTATCATTCCCAGAGCAAAACAGGGATTATGCAAGATATACGAAATCAAATGAAACGTCAATACATTCCAATGATGTGGACAGGCTCGAACAAATGATGCACTCAATGAATGAGAAGCAGGACAGTCAGGATCCGGAACTGCAGCAGCTCGGTGGAATGCTGGAGAGTATTTTGGATATCCAACATCCGGGCAGGGTACAGGAAAAATTAAAAGAAGCTTCCGAAGCCCAGCGTGGACAAGTCTTTACTATTTCAACCAAAGAGCATGAAGATCCTGTTTCTTCTTTACAAAACAAAACATTGAAAAGTTCTCAGTACAAACAGAATGGTTTTTACGCTTTAGATGAATCTGAAGATAATGATTTAGAGCAGAATGCCGTGGAAGCTATGATTCACGATACACAAACAATTGTAAATGGGTCAACAGTTAAGTTCCGACTCATGAACGCCATATTCATAAATGGCATTAAAATTTCAAAAGACAATTTTTTATTTGGAACAGCTTCCTTAAAAGGAGAAAGATTAACAATAAACATTAATAGTATTAGATACAACAACTCCCTATTTCCGGTGGACTTGTCAGTTTATGATATGGATGGACTTGTCGGTATATACATTCCGGGAGCCATTAATCGTGATGTCGCCAAAGCTTCGGCTGATCGCTCCATGCAAACTTTAGGAGTTGCAACATTGGATGATTCCTGGGGAGCTCAAGCAGCGGGAGCAGGAATTGAAGCAGCTAAAAGTCTGCTAAGCAAAAAAGTAAAACTGGTTAAAGTAGTGGTAAAAGCAGGTTATAAGGTACTGCTGCGTGATGAAAAACAGAAACAAAAAGATTCCAATTAAAAACTAAAAATGATACAGATGAAAAATTTAAAACTATTGTTGATGGTTCCTCTATTATTTATGACCATCAGTGTATTGGGACAACAAACAAGTAAAAACCGTTTATTCCAAACAGAATCAGACTCTTTAATGATAGCCTATTCAAAAACGACGAGTATTGTATTTCCTTTTGCCATAAAAAGTGTCGACAAAGGAAGTCCCGAAATACTGGTACAAAAAGCTAAAGGTCTTGAAAACATCCTTCAGGTTAAGGCAGCTCAAAAGGGATTTTTCCAGACCAATCTTACGGTAGTAACTGCAGATGGTAAACTCTACTCTTTCGTATTGGACTATAATGAAGAGTTTCCACAGCTGAATCTGACACTTAATAAAACCAAGCCTGATGTACAGGAAATTTATTTTTCAGATGAAATTACTAATGAGAAGGATATTCAGGAATATTCAAAGTTAGCGCTATATGACAAAAAAAAGCTGCGAGGTCAAAAGGAAAGTAAATACGATATTGACCTTAAGCTCAACGGGATTTTTATTCGTGAGCAGGTGATGTACTACAGGATAAAAGTAACCAACAATTCTAAAATCAGTTACGATATCGACCAGATTCGTTTTTTTATTCGTGATGCTAAAAAAGTAAAACGAACGGCTTCACAGGAAATTGAAATTACGCCCATTTATATCCTCAATGATATTGATAAAATTCAAGCTGAAGCAGAAAACATCTTTGTGTTTGCGCTGCCAAAATTTACAATTCCGGAAAAAAAATATTTAGTCATACAGTTAATGGAGAAAAATGGCGGCAGACATTTAGAAGAACATGTCAAGAATACAAAACTGGTACAGGTGACTGTACTTCCCAAACTATAAACTATTTAATAATTAAAAAATTGAAATCATGAACGAGAAAAATTTTGAATACCTGCGCGACCAGTTAAAGTACACTGGTTTTGGAGATGCATTAGAGTCTCAATTAAAAGAAAAAATGCAGAAAGAAGAGCCTACTTTCACTTTGACGCATAATGCGCAATATGGCAATGATACTGCTGCAGCTACATTGAATTTTAATAAGTCAAAAGAAAGTGACCTGTATTTCTTTAATTCTTACAAAGTGGAAATGCAAAAGGAAAATTCCAAGGAAGATTTGGCGCAAACATTTTATATCAATAAAAGCAGCAACATAACCATGAAAGAAGCTTACAATCTTATGGAAGGCAGATCAGTAAATAAAGATCTTAGCAACAAGGAGGGAGAAATTTACAATTCTTGGGTTCAAATCGATTTTAAGCAATCCGAAGCTAATGGAAACTTTAAACTAAACCATTACCATCAGAATTACGGCTATGATTTAGAAGCAACACTCTTCAAACATCCAATTAAAGAACTCGAAACCCCAAAATACAAAGAAGACCTGATCAATTCTTTGAAAAAGGGAAACCTGCAATCCGCTACTTTCCATAAAGAAGGAAATGAGATTAAGCAATATATTGAAGCCAGTCCACAATTTAAGACTATTAACGTCTATGATATCAATCTGAAACGCATTGATACTCGTCAGTCCGCAAATGAAAAGCAGTCTGAAGGGGAAAAAAGTACGATCAAGATGGAAAATAAAAAACAAAACCAAGCTGAGGACGGCGACGGTCCGGACCTACCTAAAGAAGGAAAGAAGAAAAGAAAAAATCAATCCAATTCAGTGTAGCACACCAAAAAGTTGAGTTATGAACGAGCAGTTTCCCGTTAACAGAGTAGAGGCGGAATTAAACCAGTGGCGCCTTAGAGAGGATCGTTTCACTAAGGTATTTTCATTTAATCTTTCGAATAACAAGTCACTTCTTAAAGAAAAACTGAGAGATTATCAGCGAATTGCAGCCAAGTATAAAACAACACAGAATACTGAGGAACAATTCACGCTAAGAGTTCTAAAACAAGAAAACGCAAGGATGATAAAGCTACTTCATCCCAATCTGCTTGTTCGGCTTTTCCGAAAACTTGTTATTAGTCCCTTATTTATTCAGGCATTGGCACGACGGGAATCAAAAGAATTGGAACTAAACATCGATTTGCTGCATGCAAAGATGCAGCGAATCGGTTTTCCTGATTTATCTGCCCGAATAAATCAGCATATCAGAGAGGGGCAAGAAAAGTTTAGTATTCCACTGTCCTATTACATCAGCGAGAAAGAGAAAATAAATCATCAGCTTTCTTTTTCTAAGGACACCTCGGGCCGTTACCAATTGGAAGGGTATAAAAGCACTTTGCAAAATGAACTACATCCTGAAAATAACAGACAGCAATATTTTAAGCTGCAGGGTGATGAAATTGCAGACCTAACCCAGGCATACAATTTACTAGCCGGCCGCTCGGTGCAAATTAAGGCCTCCTGGCAACAGCTTGATTTCAATGATAAAGATCCCCAGGGCAACCATCGAATAAAAGAGTTCCCCATGGGATACGGCTATGATCTTGAAAAAGTAATAAGGGAGCTGCCATTAAAAAGAACCTTAGACAAGAGGGAAGAACAAAATTGGATAGATTCTTTAAAACAAGGAAGCCGAATCGCTGTAACTATGGCACGAGACGGAAATGAACATCGATTTTATATTGAAGCAAATCCCCAATATAAATCAGTAAACATTTTTGATGACCGGTCCAGAAAAATAACAATTGCAGCTGCATTGGGAAACAAAACGCTGGGAAGCGTAAAACAAATGAAAGCAGAAAACGAACAGAGCAGGCCAAGCCTGTCCTTACGGAATAGTTCTCCTGTCCATTAATGAAGCATAATATTATGGAATCCTTAAAATCTTTATCCAACTTCTTCAAGGCTATAGAAAATGATTATCGTATCAGTATAACACATATAGGGTTATATGCTGCACTATTGCAATTCAGATACGATAAAGGGTTTGCCAATCCTGTTCAGGCTTACAGATATGAAATCATGAAGATCGCAAAGATAACAGGGCCAGTCACCTACCATAAATGCATTAGGGAATTACATGAGTATGGCTACATTCAATATTTACCTAAAAAAAATAGAAAGCAGAGAAGCACAATTTATTTTCCGCTGTAAATTATAATTAAATGAAGATGATGTTCAATTAACAGACAAATTATAAGTTTTCTGTATTTTATCTGTTTTCAACATTGATCCATACCGTTCTATTACTTCAGAGGCTCTGGGACTATATTAACCTATATTGTGTTCCAAAGCTATTTTAAGCAGGTTATTTCAGTAATTGAGAATTATTCAGATCAAATAATCAAATATAAGTACAGTGAAATTATAGCGCTGCCACAAATCTAATATTAAAAAAATACGGTATACACTAAAAATACCCCCTTTTAATTTTACATCACATTTTATAAAAATCAATTTGCAATCGAAACGGACTAAAAGCACCTAAGATAAAAGCTCTATTAATGTGCAGGAAGTGCCCCAGATAATGATAAATAATAAATTGGCCCTAACTATTTATAGCTTTCGTAGCCCCGATAGCAGTGGAAATCCTTTTATGCCGGGGTTCGGCACAAAAGATTGGAACATATAGCGGGAAAAGCTCCTAAAAGATAGCATTATTTTCGCTATTACAAAAGAGGATTCCCAATAATCAAAAATAGGCATTATATGAATTACGATATGCGGAAACACAATTATGCTGTTAGCAACCCTCAATCTAAATCGCTTTTCAATAGCACGAAGTATTATAAAAGTATCCTATAGGCTTGAAAAACCCGGAGGGGTGGAGATTTTTCAGCAAGACCTGAAAGGCCCGGCCTTGCTTTTGCTTCAGGACACGGACTACCTTTGCTCCTGAAATAAGACAACAGCATACAGGTCTTTGATAAAAGAAAAAAGGGAAGCAATTGGGATAGTATGGATAAAGATAGCCCTGAAGAAAAGCAGTAAGCACCCGGGTGAATTAACTCTTAAGAAACCCACAGGCTTACCAGTAAATGCTACTTGCAACATAAGGCCTAACATTCGTCTGCCGTCTTTAATATTAATCAGGCTGCATCAACGAATACTAAAGGGCATGAAAAAATATCCCGATCTGAAACAGATACTTGAACCACTGCAATAAATACTCTAATATTGCTCTTATATCCAGCAGCAAAAACCTAAAAAAAAGCAATCTTGCCTGCAGGCAGCTTTGGGGAGATTATTAGACATGAAAAAATTTACAATTACAAATACCGATCAGAACAAATGGCTTGTCTCCCACAATGAATTCCCTAAGTTCACCTGCCTTTTTGAGGACAAGAAATTCAATTACAAAAGGACCATAACGGGCCTTTTAGATCCGGCCGGCAACCCTAAAGAAATCCAGCTATTGCAAAAAATGGAAAAATGGCTCGAGGAATATGATAAGGAGAAAATAAACGGATAATATTTATATGGGGCATATAGGTCAATAAAAGATTCATTGAACGTATTGCCTTTACCCTAACCCAAATGGCAAAGCGCCTCTTATTGCCTTAGCAAGAGTATGAGCAGTACAACAGGTTAACCTATCCAGTATAATTTGCCGCTGCAGAACTGCGCTTTTTAACATTTTTTTTGTTAAAATATAAGATAATATAAGTATTTTTGTTTTCATTAAATTTTTTACATGAACAGATTTCACCTCATATTAATTGTTATGCTGGGCTTATTTTTAAAGCCGGCAGTGACTTTTGCATGTGAAAAAATTGAGGTAAATCATTCCTGTACCAAAAAAGGCCCTAATGCTGATAATGATAATTGCTGTTCCAAAACAAATCATTCAGGCAGCAAAGAACATGATGGCTGCGGTGGAAAATGCGGACATTCGATGTGCAGCTGTGCTTCGGTTTGTAATGGAGGTATCTGTTTTACAAGCGAGCTGGAATTCAAAAACAATGTCATAAGTGTTTTTTCTCAAAAACAAAAATTTTCCGATTCCCAAACCTCACCTTTATCGGGTTTCTATTCCATCTGGCTTATTCCTAAAATAAGCTAAAACACCATTTTTGACAGCCATAAGTGTGTCAAAAAAGGAAGCCCTTTGCGCTTCATTACTTTTTATTTTTTGCTTTTATAGAATGTAGTCTATGCACTTCGCCTATACGCTTAATTCTCAAAGGCTTTATCCACTTCAAATATTTTAAAATGAAAACAATCAAAAAAGCATTGATGGCAATTACTATATTGTTATCAGCCATAAGTTTTGGTGCACCTATAAAAAATGCAAAAACCGTAAACACAAAAATTTATGGCAATTGTCTAATGTGCAAAACTGCTATTGAAAAAGCAGGAAACATCAAAAACATCGCATCGGTAAACTGGGATGAAAACACCAAAATTGCGGCAATTACCTACGACCAGAAGAAAACAAATCAAGATGAGATCCTAAAACGAATTGCCTTAGCGGGATACGACAGCGAGCAATTCTTATCTCCTGGTGATGCTTATGCAAAACTTCCAAAATGCTGCCAATATGAAAGAACAAATAAGATGGCTGTCCCAATGAAAGAATCAAAAATGGATATGGAGAAAATGGATCATTCCCAGCATACAACCGCAGTTCTTCCAGATGCACAACAAGACAGTCCCTTTAAAGCCATTTTCGAGAACTACTTTGAGCTAAAAGATGCTTTGGTGAAAACAGATGCTACAACTGCCAAAATGAAATCCAAAGAGCTTCTTAATGCGATCAATGCTGTTGAAATGGACAAGCTAAAGCCCAAAGAACATACCACATGGATGAATGTAATGAAAAGCTTAGCTACGGATGCAAAAAATATTTCTGAGACCCAGGATATTAAAAAACAAAGAGAATCCTTCAAAAACTTATCGAAAAGCACTTACGATCTTATAAAAACTGCCAATCAGCCACAACCGGTTTATTATAACCATTGTCCAATGGTTGATGCGAATTGGCTCAGCAAAGAAAGCGGTATCAAGAATCCGTATTACGGCTCCCAGATGTTAAGCTGTGGATCAACTATAGAAACAATCAAATAATCAATCAAAAAAAAATAAAAACAATAAAAATGAAAAATGTAATTCTTTCCACTATAGCAATGGCATTAGTAATGGTTTCTTGTAACCAAAAAAACACCGAAGCGGCAACAACTACCTCTGAAGCAACAGAAACAGCATCACAATTGTATGCCTGTTCCATGCATCCTGAAGTTACAGGAAAAAAAGGAGACAAATGCTCCAAGTGCGCAATGGAATTAACCGAGCCAGTAAAGCAAACTACTACTGAAAAAAACGCAGAAGCAAAAACAACCCAGGCTGCTCAGGCAACATTTTCTATTAACGAAATCGTTAATAATTACCTGTCTCTAAAAAATGCATTAACCAAAGATGATACAAAAGGTGCCGCAAATGCCGCAAATACATTATACACAATTTTTAATAGTGTAAATCCCAATTCAATCGATGCGAAATTAAAGACAGAATATCTTGATATAGCTGATGATGCCAAAGAACACGCCCAACATATTGGAGCTAATGGTGGAAATATTGAGCACCAAAGAGAGCATTTCGCCATGCTCAGTAAAGACATGAATGATTTGATAAAATCTTTCAAGTCAGAACAAAAATTGTATCAGGACTTCTGCCCTATGTATGATGCAGGGAAAGGAGCTATCTGGATTAGTGAAACAAAAGACATAAAAAACCCTTACTATGGTTCCAAAATGCTTACCTGCGGATCAATGAAAAAACAATTGTAAAATGAAACGATTCATCAGAAAAATTCTTTTTATTGGGTTAATTATTTTTCTACTGATGCAATTGTATCAGCCTGCCCGAAATTCCGATTACGGGCAGGTTTTACCAATTAACATTTCGAGAGTCTATCCTATTCCCAAAAATGTACAAACGATTCTTCAGACTTCCTGTTATGATTGTCACAGCAACAACACGCAATATCCATGGTACTCCTACATACAGCCGGCACGTACTTTCATGGAGGGGCATATTACTAAGGGTAAAGAAAATTTGAATTTTAGCCAATGGGGAAGTTATTCCAAACGAAAACAGGAAAATAAATTAGACCGAATTGCCAAGCAGATAAAAGCCAACGAAATGCCTTTGGCTTCCTATACGCTTATCCATAAAAATGCAGTGCTGAATACTGTTCAGAAAGAACAGCTGCTCAATTGGATTGAAAAAGTAAGCGATAGTCTTGCACAAATAAATTAAATCTATGGTACATAAATTAATAGAATGGTCGCTGCGAAACCGTTATATCGTTTTACTATTATCGGCAGGAATATTTGTATGGGGTATCATCTCTATTCAAAAAAATCCTATTGATGCTATTCCCGATTTATCTGAAAATCAGGTAATCGTATTTACAGAATGGATGGGACGTGCTCCACAGCTCGTTGAAGACCAGATCACCTATCCCTTGGTTACCAACCTTCAGGGATTGCCCAAAATTAAATATGTAAGAGCTGCTTCCATGTTTGGTATGAGTTTTATCTATGTCATTTTTGAAGATGATGTTGATGTATACTGGGCAAGATCAAGAGTACTGGAAAGGCTCAGTACTATTAGCAGCACCTTGCCCAAAGGAGTTGCCCCGCAATTAGGACCCGATGGAACTGGGGTTGGGCATATACTCTGGTATACTTTGGAGGCACCCGGTGTTGACCTTGGCGAACAAAGAGCCCTACAGGACTGGTACGTCAAGTTTGCGTTGCAAAATGTTCCCGGAGTGAGTGAAATTGCTTCGTTTGGAGGATTTCAAAAAGAATACCAGGTTACCATTGATCCAAACAAACTGCTATATTATAAGCTGTCTGTCCCGGAGGTTATAAGTGCTGTACGTGCCAATAATAATGAAAGCGGCGGAAGAAAATTCGACATGAGTGATATTGGTTATATCATTAAGACATCCGGTTATCTGAAATCCATCAAAGAGATTGAGGATATTCCACTGAAAAACCAAAATGGTATTCCTATAAAAGTCAGCGATATAGGAACTGTTCAGATGAGCGGGGAAACCCGATTGGGAATCTTTGATCATAATGGTACTGGCGAAGTCGTTGGCGGTATAGTAGTGATGCGTTATGGTGAAAACGCAGATGCTGTAATTGATAATGTAAAAGAAAAAATGAAGGAAGTTGCTAAAGGGCTTCCAAAGGGGGTAAAATTCAATATTGTATATGACCGGGGGCATCTGATTAAAGAATCTATTGATTCGGTGAAGCGTACCTTAATTGAAGAAATGCTTGTAGTGTCGCTTATCGTTATTATTTTTCTTTTTCACTGGCGTAGTGCACTGAGTATTATCATCCAGATACCAATTACAATTGCAGCAAGTTTCATACTGCTCAATGCCTTTGACATATCCTCCAATATTATGTCACTTACAGGTATAGCACTTGCCATTGGAGTAATAGTTGACAATGGTATTATTATGAGTGAAAATGCCTACCAGCATCTCTCACAAAGGTATGCACAATGGGAATCTGAACAAAAAAATGAAACAAACTCTGATGAAAAGAATTAAAAATATATTTCGCAAAAAACCACAATGGATATCCGAAGAGGAAAGGCTCAAAATAATTGAGAAAAGCAGCAAGCAGGTTTCTCGTGGCGTATTCTTTGCCACTGTAATTATAATTACTTCTTTCTTGCCTGTGTTTATGCTTACCGGACAGGAAGGAAAACTATTCCATCCTTTAGCTTATACAAAAACATTCATATTGATTGTGGATGCCCTCTTGGTACTTACATTAGCTCCGGTACTGATATCTTTTTTTATGAAAGGAAAATTCCGTCCAACCGATTCACATCCGGTAAATCGCTTTTTGGAAAGAGGTTATGAGCCAATTATACGCTGGGTTCTGAAATGGAGAAAAACAACTCTTGCAGTCAATATTCTGGCATTATTGATTTCTATTCCATTATTGATGCGGCTGGGAACGGAGTTTATGCCGCCATTGGATGAGCAGAGTATTTTATTTATGCCTGTTACCCTTCCTGATGTATCTAATGGAGAAATCAAACGCATTTTGCAGGTCCAGGATAAAATAATCAAATCGGTTCCTGAAGTAGAAAGTGTTTTGGGAAAGGCA
>CBFGNY010000121.1:0-13737 GCA_965650235.1 uncultured Flavobacterium sp.
TTTCTTTCCATAAAAATGCCCCCAAATAGTGTCTAACTTTTTGGGGGCAGTGCAAAATTGAAGCGCCTTTTATGCCAGTTAAGATTTAAATATTAAGCTTGTGTTTTTCCGCCCTTATCAATATCTGAATCCTCTTCATTTTCGTCTTCATCGCTTTCATCTGCAAAAAACAACTTATTCTCGTCACTTTCTGTTAGTCCATGCATCTCTTGTACTTCTAAAAATCTCTTTGTCATAATTGCTTTGTTTAAGTTTAATATTAAAATCGTAATTTATTTTATCGTATCAATTTTGATACTCATATCTTATAAAATTATATTTAGTCCTTGATGTATTAAGCATAGTTTTTCAAAACAATTGTTGTTTAATTATGTACCTTAAACTTCAATAACTTTCAAAAACACTTACAAAATGACAACTTTAAATTAATTACAGCATTGGAAATCAATTTATATATAAGCATATTGTCTTACAATAATAATATATTTTATTTAATAACAATGAATTTAATTACTAAATTTGAAAAAAAGTAAAGAACTACTTATAAAACTATCATATTATAATGCACAAAGTCCGGATTATTTCACTAATCGTTATATTAATAATTTGTATTACCCATAACTCATATTCTCAAAATAAAACGCTTCCAAAAAACGAAATTGAAAAATTAGTAACTGTTGCAACAGAAAATTGGAGAAATAAAAATTATGAAAAATCTTTAAGACAATCCAGAATTGCTTTAAAATATGCAATTTCCATTCATGATAATTACTTAATTGCACGCTGTTATAACCTGATAGGCGTAAATTTTGATGATTTGCTTATGCTTGATAAGGCATTTGATTTTTACATTAAGTCACTCCACTATAGTAATAAAACAAATGACAGAATCTTAAAAGGTAAAATCAACAATAATTTAGCAAACATTTATTTTTTTGAAAAAAAACAATATAAAAAAGGAATACAGCATTATGAAAAAGCACTGGAGTACAGTAGCAATACAGCTGATAATTCAATCGTTTATCTTCGTAAGCTTAATATCACCTGGGCCTATTTTGAAATTGAAAATTTTAATAATAGTCTTAAATATTTCAAGTATATAAATCAATACAAACATTACGGAGATGAATCAACTGAGGTCGCCTTTAATATGCTGAATGGAGTTTTTTATAACCATATTAACGACACAGTAAAATCAAATTTTTATTTCACAAAAGCTATTGAATTAGGGAATGAAAGTTATGAAAAATTTGATTTATCAGTAACACACAAAAAATATGCTGCTTTTTTATATAAAAATAAGAATTATAAAAAAGCTTATGAAAACATATTAGAGTTTAATCGTCTTACCAATGAAATTATTGATTTGGCAAAAGAAAAAAAGACTAAATTGATTGGTGTCAACCTTGAACTGGACGAATTTAAAAGAGAAGTTGATAAAATAGAAGCAGAATACAAAAACAAGCAAAAATTATTACAAAAGGAACATTCAAAAAATAAAAAAATATTTAGTGTTATTATTTTTTTATTTTTCATTATTATCATCCTCTTTTACTTTTTTTACCAAAATACAAAACTGAAGCAAAAAAACAGGATCAAAAATATTCAGAATAAAATACATCAAAATATTATAAACGCCAGTATAGACGGACAGGAAAGTGAGCGAAAAAAAGTTGCTTTGTTTTTGCACGACACCATCAGTGCCTCACTGTCATCTGCAGGAATGCATTTAAATGTGTTTTTATCCCAGCATAGCACTGTTCCTGATGAAATCATAAAAACAAAATTTATTCTCGATGAGACGCATGACAAGGTAAGGGATCTTTCGCATGATCTTCTTCCTACCCTACTGGTTCGCTTCGGACTACTGTATGCTTTGGACGATCTTTGCGAAAAATATTCAAATTCGAGTTTACATTTTGAATACCTGAATACTATTTCTAACAAAAAAAGATATCCTGAGACATTTGAAACAAGGCTGTATTTTATCATTTCAGAACTTCTGAATAATATTATAAAACATAGTGGGGCGACAAGAGCTACAGTTTCTGTAGCAGAAAACAATAATCAATTAATTATTAAGATTAGGGACAACGGAAAGGGATTCGATATTAATGATTTTAATTTTGTTGAAGGATTTGGTCTCAATCAGGTAAAAACCAGAATAAAAAACCTGAATGGTCATTTTATTGTAAAATCAAAAATAAATGAAGGAACTTATATTAAAATGACGGTTCCTCTTAGTAGCCCTTAGTTCTTGATTCATTAGCAAAATAGTCCTTAGTAATTAGTCCCTAGTAATTAGTCTTAGTAAATGGTTCCCAACAGTAGTTATTCACTAAATAGGTACTTTGTATATAAGTGTATTAAAATTGGAACTGATCATGCTACTCGCTAAGAGTTATACTTTTTTTTCTATTTCGATGATTTCTAAATCTTTTATTTTGTCTTTGTCAATTACAAAGCGTAACATCGTTCTTACCTGATGAAAACCGCTTTTACCAGCTGCTCCAGGGTTCATATGCAGCAGATTATTTTTTTTATCAAACATTACTTTTAAAATATGGGAGTGTCCGCAAATAAATAACTTGGGTGGATTGTTTTTCATTTCTTCTCTTACAGCCGGATTGTATTTGCCGGGATATCCTCCTATATGGGTAATCCAGACAGAAACATCTTCGCAAAAAAAACGGTTGTTGAGCGGGAATTCTAATCGTGCCTGTGCATCATCAATATTGCCATAAACACAACGCAGCGGCTTTAGTTTTTTTATGGTGTCTGTAACAATCAAGTCGCCAATATCTCCTGCATGCCAAACTTCATCTGCCTGTACAACATATTTTAAGATCGTGTCATCGATATGACTGTGAGTATCTGAAAGCAGTAGGATTTTTGTCATTTTTTTAAGGTTGAGATTCTTATCGACAAAAGTACAAAGGTTTTTTTATCCTAACAGGTTTTTAAAACCTGTTAGGCATTTTTTTGTAAATCTAAATTATGTGCTTTTTGTCATCCTTGACTTTGAGACGCTTTTATACGCACTGCTGTGCGTCTTTACAATATATTTTTTTTTAATTTTTAAACCCCTAAAGAAAAACTTAGAGCCTTATAGCCTTAACAACTCAGAATCTTAGCAACTTCAAAAAAACCTTTGTACCTTTGCTTCTCTGAACCTTTGAACTTTTACCTTGAGATATTTTATTCAATTTTCTTATAACGGAACAAATTATCATGGCTGGCAATTTCAGCCCAATGCGTCTTCTGTTCAGGAAACTTTAAACAAGGCTTTTTCGGTTTTATTAAATTCCACTATAAATATTATGGGTGCCGGAAGAACTGACACCGGAGTTCATGCGCAGGAAATGTATGGGCATTTTGATTTTGAAAATACAATCGATGTTCCGAATTTGGTTCATAAACTAAACTCCTATTTACCTAAAGACATTGCTGTTTTTGATATCATTTTGGTTCATGAGGATGCACATTGCCGATTTGACGCCACCAAAAGAACGTATGAATATCATATAAATACTGTGAAAAATCCTTTCTCGGAAGGATTGAGCTGGTATTTTAATCAGGCATTAGACGTAGATTTGATGAATGAAGCCGCCAGGATTTTGCTTAATCATACCGATTTTCAATGTTTTTCGAAAGTAAATACTGATGTCAATACTTTTGACTGCACGATTTTTGAGGCGTATTGGAAACAAGAAAACTACAAGCTGGTTTTTACGATTTCGGCAAATCGGTTTTTGAGAAATATGGTTCGTGCCATCGTAGGAACTTTGGTAAACATTGGTCTGCATAAAATTTCATTGGCAGATTTTGAAAACATCATTGCAAGTAAGAGTCGGGAAAAAGCCGGATTTTCGGTTCCGGCACATGGTTTATATTTAACCGAAATTAAATACGATTACATTAAATAGCCCTGATTGCAACGGAAATCCTTTTTTGTTTTTTCTTTAAAAACAAAAAAGATTGAAGTGAAAAGCAGGAATAGCTCCTAAAAATATAATGAAAGCAAAAGCATTTGATACCGGATTATTCAAACGGATTTTAAAATACACAAAACCTTATAAATGGCGTTATTACGGCGTTATACTTTTTGCGGTTTCTCTGTCGCTTTTTGCGGCACTCCGCCCCTATTTACTCAAACAAACTGTTGATGGCTATATTGCAACACAAGATAAATACGGTTTATTGATGTACATAATACTTATGGGAATTGTTCTTTTAATGGAAGTATTCTCTCAGTTTTATTTTGTGTTTTGGGCGAATTGGCTTGGTCAGGACATTGTAAAAGACATTCGGAATAAACTTTTCAAACACATTTTAAGTTTTAGAATGAAGTATTTTGATCTGGTGCCTGTTGGACAATTGGTAACCAGATCGGTATCTGATATAGAATCGATTGCGCGCATTTTCAGTCAGGGCTTGTTTATGATTATCAGTGATTTGATGAAAATGTTAGTGGTTCTGATTTTTATGTTTTATATGAACTGGAAGCTCACCTGGATTGTGATTGTCGCCATGCCGGTTCTGGTTTATATTACCCGAATCTTTCAGCGTAAAATGCAGGTTGCTTTTGAGGAAGTTCGTACACAGATTGCTAATATGAATTCGTTTGTTCAGGAACGCGTTACGGGTATGAAAATCGTTCAGCTTTTTAACCGTGAAAAAATTGAAGCCGAAAACTTTAGGGCAATAAACGATAAACACCGTGTTGCCTGGATAAAAACGATTTTATACAACTCGATATTCTTCCCTATTGCCGATATTATTTCGTCTATAACTTTAGGATTGGTAGTGGTTTTTGGCGGATTCAAAATCTTGAACGGAGATAACTTCACCACCTTTGGGGATTTATTCTCTTACACGATGTTCATCGGAATGCTGTTTAATCCGCTGCGCCAGATTGCGGATAAGTTTAATGAGATGCAATTAGGAATGATTGCCGCCAATCGCGTTTTTGACATTATCGATACTCAGGATCATATTCAGGATACAGGAACGCTTGAAGCTCCGGTTTTTGAAGGAAGTATTGAATTTAAAGACATTCGTTTTAGTTATATTCCTGAAGAAGAAGTGATAAAAGGAATTAATTTATCTGTAGCATCCGGCCAGACAATCGCTATCGTGGGTTCTACAGGAGCAGGAAAATCGACTATTATCAACTTACTCAATCGGTTTTATGAAATTAACAGCGGTACCATTTTCATAGATGGTCATAATATTGAAAATTATACGTTGGCCTCGCTGCGAAAACAAATTGCAGTAGTTTTACAAGATGTGTTTTTGTTTGCCGACACGATTTACAATAACATCACTTTGAACAATCCTGAAATTACGCTTGATCAAGTCGTTAATGCTGCCAAAAAAATTGGCGTACACGATTTTATTATGAGTCTGCCTGATAATTACGATTTTGATGTAAAAGAGCGCGGTGTGATGCTTTCATCAGGACAACGCCAACTGATTGCTTTTTTGCGTTCGTATGTGAGTAATCCAAGTATTTTGATTTTGGATGAAGCTACATCATCAATTGATACGTATTCTGAAGAATTGATTCAACGCGCAACAGAAACCATTACCAAAGGCCGTACTTCTATTGTGATTGCACATCGATTGGCAACTATTGTCAATGCTGATAAAATTGTGGTGATGGATAAAGGATTGATTGTTGAGCAAGGGACACATCAGGAATTGCTGAACAAAGCTGATGGTTATTATAAAAACCTTTACGATTCGCAATTTTCTGTGGCTAATTAGAACATCATTATACTATACTTCTTTTGAAATTTAAATTAAAAAAAATAACATCCAGGGGTGCATTTTTAATATACGTAGCATTCACAATTTTAATTACAGTTTCTTCTGTTTACATTTTGAGTAACTTAATTACTGATCTTACGGAAAAAGCCAAAGAAGACATGGCAGAGCGTAATTTTATTAAAAAGCAGGAATTCATGTCGCAGGAATTTTCGAAATTACTTGAACAGAAAAACAGCATAAATCATGTTCTAAAAATTAGTAATCAGGAGAATTTGTCTTCGAACTTGAAAATTTTATCCTCGTTACAGACTACGAATTTTTTGATCGTAAATAACTGGTTTCAGATTAACGATGAAAAAATTCAGTTTGGAACTGATTCTACTGCTACTAAGGCAGAAATTAATGATACTGAAAATTTTATTCTTCAACATAAAAATGCAAACCACGTAAGTACTATTATACCGTTTGGAAAAGAATGGATCTGGCGGGTTTATTTTAAACTGATTTCTAAAGATCATACAACTGTTCGTTTTGGTTACGACATCAGCTTAAAAAAAATCCACGATTATTTGTCGACCGCTGATAAAGCAGCTACAGCTACTAACTACGCTTTTATTTTTGATAAAAACGGAAGATGTATTTTTCATCCTGAGTCAAATTTTATTGGAAAAAATGTTTACGTTATTTCGTCCATCCGCCCTTCCGATACAATCTTCAGCAAAGAAAAAGACTATGTAAAAAGAGTTACCATGTCTGAATTCTTGAAAATGGATGTAATTCGATTCACAAAAAGACTAGATATCAAAGGTTCTCACTGGTTTGTCTGTGTAAACTTTCCTAAAATTTTCGTTGATGAAAGTGTCGATTTGAGTAGAAAATATTCAACATGGATTTATTGTATTACAACTGTAATGCTACTTTTGATTTTTTACTTATTCTCATACGCCAACCGAAGAGCCTACAAAGAGAAGGGAATCGCAATAAAGGAAAAAAACAGGCTTCGTGTGGAGAATGAAAAAATTGTAAAAGAAAAAGCCCTGATTCAGCTGCAGCAATTAAAGGAGCAGATTAATCCGCATTTTTTGTTTAATTCGCTCAATTCACTCTATATGCTAATGGTAAGCGATGTTAAAACAGCTCAGAAATTCACTCTTAATTTATCGCGTATTTACCGTTATCTTATTGATCCGCCAAAAAAGAATATAGTTCCCCTGAAGGATGAATTACTATTTATCGAAAAATATATCTTTTTACAGCAAACCCGATTTAAGGAAGAATTGTTTTTTTTAATAAAAATCGAAGACGAGACTGCTTTGGAAAAATTTATTCCGTATCTGGCTTTTCAGGTGGTGGTCGAAAATGCTATCAAACATAATATGGCAACACAGGAAAATCCGCTGACGACCCAAATTCTAATTCAGAAAGATCAGGTCATTATAAGCAACAATCTACAAAAAAAGACGCACAGCGAACCAAGTGCCAATTTTGGTTTAAAATACCTTTCCAGTATTTATACTTTCTATTCCAGAACCAATTTTGATACCTCAGAAAAAGACGGCAATTTCGTATGTATTCTGCCATTAATATCCATTCACTCCTAAAAATAAGCCATTCACTCCCATTCCTTTTTTATTTGAGCATGAAACGAATAGTTTCGCGCAAAAATTCAATCTAAATTTATTATCCAATGAGGGAAAAGGCTATCCTGCGTAATTTAAAAGTAATCGTTGTATTGATTTTATTTTTATTAGGCCCGATTTCTGGTTATTCACAGAAGAAAAAGAAAAAAGAAAACAATACTGAAATAGCAAAAGATACTACTGCATCTAAAAAAGGAAAAAAATATAATGACCTTGTAAAAAAAGGAATAGTAAAAAAAGGTCTCTTTAATATAATACAAGTCAAAACTGATGTTTATTTTGAAATTCAGGACAGCTTATTTAAAAGAGAGTTTTTAGTTGTAAACAAAGTATCACAGGTTCCTTTTCAGATAAACGAATATGGCCTAAACAAAGGAATGAATTATGAGAACAAAGTAATCAGTTTTTATAAAGATACAATTGCAAATAAAGTTTGGGTAAAATCTTATCTTCCAAAAGTTTCTTCTCCTAAAGATGATGCTATAACAGCTTCTGTAAAAGATAATTTTTCAGAATCTATTATTGAGGTTTTTGATATTGAAAGTAAAAATAACGACTCGACTTCGGTTGTTATTAAAGTAAATAAAATTTTTGACGGTAAACAAAAGAGTTTCAATGATTTATTGAGCAATGTTGGATTAAGCAGTTCTGTAAAATCTGATTTATCCTATATAGAAAGCACAAAATCGTTTCCTAATAACATTATTGTAAAATCGCAGTTAACGACTTCTGTTCTTGAAGAAGGAATTCCAACATCAGTAACCCTTGGCGTAACAAGTAATATTATTTTATTGGACACAACTCCAATGAAACCTCGCTTTTCTGATAACCGTATTGGGTATTTCACTGAAAAGCATTGGTATTTTGCCGATGCACAGCAGGCAATGCTTGAAAAAGAATTGATTACCCGCTGGCGTTTAGAACCAAAAAAAGAAGATGAAGAACGATATTTAAAAGGAGAATTAGTAGCGCCTAAAAAGCCAATCGTGTATTATATTGATCCATCGACCCCAAAACAATGGAGAAAATATATTATTGACGGTGTTCACGATTGGCAAACGGCCTTTGAAAAAGCGGGCTTTAAAAATGCTATTATTGCAAAAGAACCTACTGAAAATGATTTAGATTTTGATATTGATGATGTACGTTATTCTGTAATTACCTACGCGGCATCTCCAAAATCCAATGCTATGGGGCCATCAGTTGTTGACCCAAGAAGCGGTGAAATTATTGAAGCTGACATTATTTGGTGGCACAACGTTATGACTTCCCTTCAAAGCTGGATGCGTATCCAGACCGGCCCGATTGATCCGAAAGCCAGAGGAAATACTTTTAGTAATGAGCATATGGGAGAAGCCATACGTTTTGCATCGTCTCACGAAGTAGGACACACATTTGGTTTAAAACACAATATGGGATCTTCGTTTGCTTATGATGTTGAATCTTTACGTTCTAAAGAATTTACGGCAAAAATGGGTGGCACTGCTCCTTCTATCATGGATTATGCCAGATACAATTATGTAGCACAGCCAGAAGATAGTGTTACGGTTATTACCCCTAAAATTGGAGAATACGATAAGTATTCAATTGAATGGGGATACAGATGGTACTCGCCTAATGAAAACGAAACCGTTAAGCTAAAGACACTAATTGCCAAACACCAAAACGATCCTGTTTATTTTTATGGAGAACAGCAGGGGGAGATAATTGATCCGCGTTCACAGTCTGAAGATTTAGGAAACGATGCTGTAAAAGCAAGCGAATACGGTTTGAAAAACTTAAAACATGTTGTCGATAATATCATAAAGTGGACCTACGATAAAGATCAGTCTTATTACGAAACAGGTAAACTCTATATTGGAGCTATCGGACAATGGCAAATGTACAATCGCCATGTAATGAACAATATTGGCGGTATTTACTTAAATACAACAGTTCACGGCGATAACAAACAAAGTTATGTTCCGGTTCCTGCAGCCATGCAGAAAAGAGCAGCTGATTATTTAGTTAAAAATGTACTTACGATTCCGCAATGGTTGTTTTTCAATAACATTTTAGACAAGACAAATCCGTTGAAAGATACTCCTCTTGGACCTTATGAGTACACGCCATATACGCTATCAAGAGAATTACAATACGATGTTATGTATAAATTGTTAAGCGATGATCGTTTACTTCGAATGACAGAAAACGAATTATATCAGCGAAATAAAACCAATGAGAAGGTTTTTACTGTAAATGAGTTGTTTAAAAAAATGCATCAGAATGTATTTGCAGGAACTATCCAAAACAAATCGCTTACCATTCTGGAGCGTATGACACAAAAAAATTATGTGGATATTTTAATTGTTTCAACAAATAAATTATTTGAAAAAACAGAACCTAAAAAAACTATAGAAATTCAGCATACTTTAAACATGCCGCATTTATGCAGTTATTTAGATGATGAACACATGGCAAGAAACATCAATCAGTCTTTTTTAAAAAGAGTTACAGAAGTAACGTCTGATAAAAAAGGAGAATTAAGCAAAGTGCTTCAATTGCTAAAAATGAAGAGAAGCACCGGAGATCAGTCGACCCAAAACCATTACTTCGATTTAATACAAAGAATCGACAAAGCACTGAATAATACAACCTTTTAATAATAACCCAAATCCAAAAACATGAAAAAAATTTTACATGCCTTACTGCTGTTCCTGGCCATCGCAGGATACTCGCAGGAAACCCGAACTATTTCGGGAATCATTCAGGACGAAGCTGATCAGTCGCCAATTCCAGGCGCGTCAATTTTCGTTGAGAACAATTCTATTTCAAACAAAACCTCATCAGCAGGAATTATTCAAAGCCAGGGAATCGGGACAACAACTGATTTTGATGGTAAATTTACATTGAAGGTAGGAAAGAACGTAACTTCCCTAAGGGTAACTTTTATGGGATATATCTCTTACACCTTAGACCTTTCTGCACAGAAAGATTATACTATCAACTTAAAATCTGAAACTGCAAAACTTCAGGAAGTTGTGGTAACAGGATACCAAAAAATTGAGAAAAGAAAACTTACTGCTGCCGTTTCTAAAATTGATATGTCTGCCATCCAGCAGACAGGGGTTTCCAGTATTGACCAGTTACTTGTAGGACAGATTGCAGGAGTTGCTGTAAGCACTCCGTCAGGAGCACCTGGAGCGCCTGCAAAAATCAGAATCAGGGGTACAGCCTCTCTTAATGGTACACAAGATCCATTATGGGTACTTGACGGATTGCCATTAGAAGGAAATGAGGTTCCTAAAAATTATGACAAAGACAATATCGATGTATTAAACAACTACGCTATCGCTGGTTTAAACCCGGACGATATTAAAGATATTACCATTTTAAAAGATGCTGCTGCAACTGCAATTTATGGTGCTCGTGCTGCAAATGGTGTAATCGTGGTTACTACCAAAAAAGGTAGATCAGGAAAAATGGTGGTTAGTTTCAATACAAATACTTTTATCACACAAAGACCTGATTTTTCTAAATTAAACTTAATGAATGGGAGCCAAAAAGTTGATTTTGAACTTGACATGGCTAGCCGTCCTGATTTAACATATAGAGATGATACTGGAGAAATTTCTCGTATATTAAACGGATCAAATGAGTTGGCAGCTTACAGAGCGGGTGGATTTTCTGCTTTAAGCCCTGGCACACAACAATCAATCAATAATTTAAGAAATAACAACACAAACTGGGGTAATCTAATTTACCAAACTGCAATTAACACGCAACACGGTTTATCTTTATCCGGAGGTGGAGAAAAATCAGATTATTATTTCTCTTTAGGATACTATGATGAAAAAGGTACTACTATCGGAACTGGCTTTAAACGTTACAATTTAACTTTAAAAAACAATTTTCAGATAACAGATAAATTCAAGGTTGGCGTTGGAATCTTTGGTTCTGAAAACAAAACTACATCTTACCTGGCAGATACAGATCTTTATACAAATCCAAGTAACTATTCAAGAAACGTTAATCCATATCTGACTCCTTACAATACAGATGGAAGTTACAAATATGACCAGGATATTGCTGGTTATTCAGATCGTTATGTTCCATTTAATATTTTAGAAGAAAGAGCAAATACTTCACACGATTTAAAAACAAGAGCTGTAAAAGCTTTGTTGGATGCTGAATATAAAATTACAAGAGATTTAAAAGTTACCTCTCAGTTAGGTTTACAATTAGATAATTCATCTAGTGAAAAATATGCTGATAAAGAAACGTATTACACTAGAAAACAAAGAGAAAAATCACGTTATTTTACTAATGGAGCTTTCAACTACTTCTTACCTGATGGCGGAATTATCCAAAACTTAAACACTGAATTTTTTCAATACAATCTAAAAACCATAGTAAATTACTCTACAAAGTTAGGGGAAAAACACGAAATTGAGGCTATGATTGGTAATGAATTAAGAAGACATTACACTACATCTGTTTCAACAAAAGGTTTTGGATTTGATAAAAACACTTTGACTACAAAGCCACTTATGTTTCCAACTACCAATTTTGCTAATGATTTAGAATACAGAACTTATCTGAAGTCTCAAAATGAAAATGCTTTTGCTTCATTTTTTGCTACAGCCTCGTACACTTACGATAGAAAATATAGTGTATTTGGAAGCGTGAGATATGACGGTTCAGATTTATTTGGTGTAGATCCAAAATACAAATACCTGCCACTTTGGTCAACTTCTGCTTCATGGACTGTTTCTGAAGAAGATTTCTTAAAAGATAACTTAACTCTTTCTAACTTAAGATTACGTGCTTCTTACGGTTTACAAGGTAATATTGATAAGGGCACTTCTCCTTTTGTAGTGGGAAGATACAACAATGCAACAATTTTACCTGGACAGACAGAACAAACCATTTCTGTTGAAAGTCCGCCAAACGACAAATTACGTTGGGAAAAAACTACTAATACCAACTTAGGTCTGGATCTTGGCTTATTTAACAACCGCATCAGCATCGTAACTGATTTATACGGAAGAAAAAGTACTGACTTAATAGGTTTGAGAGCAGTTCCATTCGAAAATGGTTTTGAGTACAGCAACTTGAACTGGGCACAAGTAACCAATAAAGGTTATGAAATTACTTTGTCTACAAGAAACATTGACCGCCCAAATTTCAAATGGAATACGAGCATTAACTTTTCTCATAACAAAAGTAATGTAGATAGAATTGAAATACGTGATGCGGATTTACTTCCGAGTAGAGAAGGTCTTCCAGTAAATGCAGTTTTTGGCTTAAAAACAAACGGAATAGACGAAAATGGTTATCCTTTATTTGTTAATAAAAGCGGTGAAACAGTAAATGCTCAGACTTTCTTCAAATTGTACGATCCGTATGCTGACTTCTTCCCTGGAGAACTTTCAGAATCATCTTTAACCCCGGCTGAATATAGAGATTTATTTGTGTACTTAGGCGATAGAGACCCTAAATTCACTGGAGGTATTACCAATACAATTCAGGTTCATAATTTTGATTTCACAGTTGCTGCAGCATTTAATCTGAAACAAACAGTTGTAAAATCACCACCGTACAGCGGAACTGAAGTAGACAGAGGACAGAATTACTCTACTGATATTTTGAATGCATGGTCACCAACCAATACTTCTTCTAATTTACCGGGAATTACAGGTAAAGATTCCGGAACAGGAGATTCCTGGATGGCATATCAATGGTTCTCATCAGCTACTCCATTAGACTGGAATCGTTACATGGATACATGGGTTAGCGAAATGAGTTATATGAGACTGAGCAGTATGCGTTTAGGCTATACATTCCCTAAAGCATTTACAGATCATATAAACGTTCAAAGCATCAGATTTAACGTTGAAGCAAGAAACTTATTTGTAATCAGTTCTGACTTTAAAGGATATTTTGATCCTGAAACTTACGGAAACATTTATGCACAGCCAGTTCCTAAATCATTCACTTTAGGATGTAATGTAACTTTCTAATAAAAATTAAAGATGAAAAAAATCTCAAAATACATATTACTTTTTGCTGCAGCAACTGCAGTAACAAGCTGCGATGATTATCTGGATATAACGCCTGTTGGACGTGTTATTCCAGAAACACAAGAACAATTTCGTGCAGTATTAACAACAGGATATTCAAAATACCCGGAACACAAAGCATTGACAACACTTCGTACAGACGAATTGACAATGAATGAGTTTAATGAGGATGTCAATATCTACAACGACAATTTAATCTGGAAAGATTCTAATCCAGACCGTATTACAAGAGATTTCCAATATCAGGAATTATATAATGTAAT
>CBFGNY010000122.1:0-13520 GCA_965650235.1 uncultured Flavobacterium sp.
TTCCGTTTTTTAGTACGCAGTACCTGAATACTAAAAAACGGAACACTGTAATACCTTTTATTTTACCGGAATATTCGAAAGAATTTCCAAAACAAATTTCCAATATTTTTGGGCAGATGAAATACTGGCCCTTTCATCTGGAGAATGCGCTCCGTGAATTGTAGGTCCGAAAGAAATCATATCCATATCAGGGTAATTTGTACCTAAAATACCGCATTCTAAACCTGCGTGACAAGCTACAACTTTTGGTTTTTCGTTGTTTTGCTTTTCATAAATATCCACTAAAACATCTAATATTTCTGAGTTTACATTTGGTGTCCATCCCGGATAAGAACCCGAAAGTTCCACTTCACAACCAACCAATTCAAAGGCGGAACGCAATGAATTAGCCAAATCAAATTTTGAAGTTTCAACAGAAGAACGCGTCAAACATCCCACCAAAATTTCGCCATCTTTTACTATAACCCGAGCAATATTATTTGAAGTTTCTACTAAATCAGCCATGTCTGCACTCATTCTGTAAACACCGTTATGAGCAGCATAAATTGCTCTGATGATTCCCTCCTGAACACCTAAATCCATTACTTTTTCTGGCAAATCACATTTTACGATTTCAATTGACAAGTTGGGTTCAGTCGTTTTGTACTCGGCTTTAATATCGTTGATAATTTCCTGCATATCAAAAATATAAGCCTCGTCAAACATTTCAGAAATAATTACTTTTGCCACACTTTCTCTCGGAATTGCATTTCGTAAGCTTCCTCCATTAATTTCAGCAACTTGTAAACCGAAGTTTTCAAAAGCATCAAATAACAAGCGATTCATAATTTTATTGGCGTTACCCAGACCTTTATGAATATCCATTCCTGAATGACCTCCTTTAAGTCCTTTTACAGTAATAATATGTCCAACAGAACCTTCCGGAACTTCTTCCTCATGATAGGTTCTTGTAGCTGTTACATCGATTCCTCCGGCACAACCTATATCTATTTCATCATCTTCTTCTGTGTCCAGGTTCAACAAAATCTGTCCTTGAAGAATCCCTCCTTTTAAGTTTAAAGCTCCTGTCATTCCGGTTTCTTCATCAATTGTAAACAAAGCTTCGATTGCAGGATGCGGAATGTCCTTACTCTCTAAAATAGCCATAATTGTTGCTACTCCCAAACCATTGTCAGCCCCAAGTGTTGTACCGCGAGCTCGAACCCAGTCACCATCGACATACATATCGATTCCTTGTTTGTCAAAATCAAAAACAGTATCTGCATTTTTTTGGTGCACCATGTCAAGATGTCCCTGCATCACAATTGCTTTGCGATTCTCCATTCCGGAAGTTGCAGGTTTTCTGATGATTACATTTCGAATTTCGTCTTCAAAAGTTTCTAAACCTAAGCTATTTCCAAAGTTTTTCATGAACTCGATAACGCGTTCTTCTTTTTTTGAAGGGCGTGGAACTGCATTCAGATCTGCAAATTTATTCCATAGTGCTTTAGGTTCCAGATTTCTTATTTCCTGACTCATTATATTTTGTTTGAAGTTTAACAATTAAGAGTGTCAAAGTTACAAAGTTTAAAATTCTTTTTCAGTACTAAATAAGATTCATTTATATTTACGTATCCAAAATTTACGTTGTGAAATCAAAATATATTTTACCCATATTTCTAGTCATTCAGATTATCTTTTTAAAAATCCTTCCCTTTTTTCCGGATTTTGTTGAAGGCGCCTATAGTAACAATTTTTACATCAGAATTTCTCATTTCTCAAGAACACTTTTAGGCAAAATTCCCTTCTCTGTTGGTGATTGTATTTATGCTGTACTGATTTTGTCTATAATTAGCTGGTTTTGGAAAATTCGAAAAACATGGAAAGCTGACTGGAAAGACCATCTCTTAAAAATCTTAGGAAAAATTTCTGTTTTTTACTTTTTTTTTCATTTGTTGTGGGCTTTCAATTATTATCGCGAACCTCTTTTTCAAAAAATGGAAATCAAAAGAGAATATACTGATGCTGAATTGTTGGCTTTTACCAAAAAACTGATTTTGAAAACAAATGAAATTCAGTTTCAGATCACCAAAAATGATAGTGTAAAAGTTGTTTTTCCGTATTCTCAAAAAGAAGTTTTTCAGATGAATCTAAACGGTTATGATAACTTGGTCAAAGAACATCCTTATTTTAAATATGAAATTTTAAGCGTCAAAAAGTCGTTGTTCAGTATTCCGCTAACTTATATGGGTTTTGGAGGTTATTTAAATCCGTTTACGAATGAAGCACAGGTAAATGATTTGCTTCCAATGTATAATTTTCCGCTTACGAGCTGTCATGAAATGGCGCATCAAATGGGTTTTGCCAGTGAGAGTGAATGCAATTTTATTGGTGTTTTGGCAACTCTTAAAAACAAAAACTTATATTATCAATATTCAGGATATAGTTTTGCTTTGCGTTATTGCTTAAGCATCTGGCAAGTAAAAAATGAGAAGCTTTTTGAGCAATTAAAAAAGCAGACTCATGTTGGGATTCTAAAAAATTACAAGGAAAGCCGTGATTTCTGGAAAAAATACGACACATTTATCGATGAAGGATTTCATGTTTTTTATGATAGTTTTCTCAAAACAAACAATCAGAAAGACGGAATGGACAGTTACAGCAAATTTGTTGATTTAATGGTGAATTATTATAAAACCAGAAAACTATAATTCATCTGTAACAAAAAAGCTTTCAATACTACTAATAAACTATGAGCGAAAACCTAGAACAATCATTTGTTACGCAATTGCAGGCAAATCAGAATATAATCCACAAGATTTGTCGATTATATACTGCCGGCGAAGATGCCCACAAAGATTTGTTTCAGGAAATCACCATTCAGCTCTGGAAAGCGTATCCTAAATTTAGGGGAGAAAGCAAATTTTCAACCTGGGCCTACCGGGTTGCGTTAAACACAGCTATTACCTTATACAGAAAAACCAAGCGAACCATATCTACCGTAGATTATGAAAGTCATCAGCATTTTGTAAAAGATGTTGACTATAATTATGAAGAGGAAGAACAGATAAAATTGATGTATAAAGCTGTTTATCAATTAAATGATATTGAAAAAGCACTGATTTTTATGTATCTGGAGGATAAAGATTATCAGGAAATAGCCGAGACTTTAGGAATCAGCGAAGTGAATGCGCGCGTGAAAATGAACCGAATTAAAGGGAAACTTAAAAAAATATTAAATCCTTAAAATACCACCATGAAAGAACTGGATTTATTAAAAAAAGACTGGAAAAAGAACGCAGATTCTTTTGAGCAAATTTCTGAAAAAGAGATTTACAAAATGATTCATAAAAAATCATCTTCAATCGTAAAGTGGATTTTAATTATCAGTATTTTGGAAATTTCGTTTTGGACATTTTCAAATCTGTTTATTAATACCGATGATGTTTTACAAAAAATAAATCATCCTGAAATTGTCTTAGCTCTAGAATTTCTAACCTATTTTAATTATGTTGTCGTACTAATTTTTGTTTTTATCTTTTATAAAAACTATAAAAACATTTCGACTACAATTGCTACAAAATCTCTAATGAGTGCCATTTTAAAAACTCGTAAAACAGTTCAGTATTATGTTTGGTATAATTTAGGAATGATTGTTATAACGGCAATATTAAGTTTTTTTGTTGCCTTCGTTTACAATCCTGACATGGTATTTTTAAAAGAAAAATTAGCAGAAAATGGAAAAGCAATGTTTGTTACTATCGGGATTTTGATTCTGGTAATATTAGGTTTCTTTGGAATATTCTGGTGTTTTTACAGACTTCTTTATGGAACTTTATTGCGCCGCTTATATGCAAATTATAAGGAATTGAAGAAGATAGATTTTTAGCTTAAGTCACCAAAGGTCCTGAGAAGCTAAGTTTCTAAGCTTTTTGAAATTTAAATATAGAACTTTCAAGTTATAATTGACAATAACCTAAAATTTTAAGCTTAAAACTTTTTAAATTTCTAATTTTCATTTTCCGGGGCCTTATAACTCCATCTTCTCATTTCGTTAAGTTCTTCCTCGACTTTGATTACTTCTGCCGGAATAACTTTTAAAAATGATGGATGCTGCTCTATGGCATATTCTACTTTCTCAACGATTTCTTCAATGGTATCATTTTCGTAATCAATCTCAAGTGGCTCTTTGATAATAAACGATTGCAGGATATTTTTCTTTTTCATTCGCAGCCCTTTTTTATCAAACGAACGACGAAATCCATCAATAACAATAGGTATAACAATTGGTTTGTGCTGCTTAATAATATGCGCAGTTCCCTTACGAACTGGCTTAAATGATTTTGTTGTTCCCTGTGGAAACGTAATTACCCAGCCATCTTCAAGCGCAATCCTGATATTTTCAGTATCATTTGGATTCACGTCCTTTTTTTCTGTCACATCTACTCCTTTTGCCCTCCATGTTCTTTCAACAGTAATAGCACCGGCATATGCCATAATTCTGGGCAGTAAGCCAGCCTTCATAGTTTCTTTGGCAGCAACATAGTACAAATTCATTTTAGGCTGCCACAAATACCCTATATTCTTAATGGTATCCTGACGCCCGCTTAAACTTGCATTAAAAACATGGAACATAGCCACAACATCAGCAAAATAAGTCTGATGGTTAGATATAAACAAAACATTTGTATCCGGTAGTGTTTTAATGATTTCAGATCCTTCAATCTGTAATTCGTTAAAACCTCTATATCGTCTATGCGTCATGGCACCCAAAATGCGAATCAGCCATTTTTTGATGAATAATATATGTCCGAAAGGGTTTCGTTTAAACAATCCCATAGCAATAAATTATGTGTTTTGTGTTAGGCCGCAAACATACAAAAATTATTTTTTTTGCAATTTTTATAAACAATTTCGAAAAGAAACAGTTATCCTAATGAATATCAAACTATTAAATTTACGTTTTTAAATCTTCTCTTCAAAGGTAATTTTCAAAACTTCTCGCAACTCACTTAATATCATTGCTGTTGCTCCCCAAACTATGTGATTTTGGATATTAAATGCGGGAACTGAAATATTGGCAGCATAAGAAGTTGATAACGTAGCTTCAATTATAATTTCGTCATTTAGAAACACGGAAAGCGGAAGTTCAATAATATCAGCTACTTCCCTGACATCGGGATAAAATGAAAGCTCTTGCGATGAAATTCCCAAAAATGGGTGTACAGAAAAATTACTGGGTGGAATATAGACCGGTGTAAATTGTTTTATTATTTCAATTTTATCTGATGGTATTCCAACTTCTTCATACGTCTCGCGCAAAGCTGTTTCCCGAAAATCAGCATCTGAAATTTCGTGTTTTCCACCCGGAAAAGCAATTTGAGAGGAATGTACACCATTATATGCATTACGAACAATCAAAACCAAATGTGTTTCTCCTTCTTTAGGATATAACAACATCATGACCGCCGCAATTCTTGGATTTTGGGTTGACAAATCAAGGTCTTTCATTAACTGAATCCTTTCTAAAGGAGCCATTTTCACATGTGCCTCCCAGGCCGGAAGTTCAACCGGAATTAAATTAGGAACATGTTGCAAAAAATCTTGAAAATCCATAATCAAAGTTTATTTTTGTATTTTTAAAATATAAATATAGTCCAGAAAACGCGGTTGCACAAGTTTTCTAAAATTCAAAACCCTGAAAATGTACAGCAGAGAGGAATCACAAAAACTAAAAAGAGAATTCTGGGTGGCTTTTGCCGAAAAATATCCCAGAAAATGGGTACTTTATGATACAAAGATCAAAGACTTTTCATTTAAATTTTATGTAGATAATAAAAAAGCGCAGGTTTTAATTGATATTGAACACCGAAGTGAAGAAAAACGAATTGCCTATTTTGAAAAATTAGAAGCCTTAAAAAACATCTTAGAGGAAGAATTCATTAAAGATTTGATTTTCGAAAAAAATTACACCCTCGAAAGTGGCAAGACCATCAGCCGAATTTGGGTTGAAAAATCCGGAGTTGGTTTTAGCAACCGCAATAATTGGGACACCATTTTTGATTTCTTTTTCGAAAAAATGAATGCCTTTGAAATGTTTTATTTAGAGTATGACGAATTTATTAAGGATATTGATTCTTAATAAAAGTTGCTAAGTTTCTGAGTGTTGCCTTTAAGATCAAATAACAAACCCAACAAATTCGTCGGGTTTATTATTTACTTAATCTTTCATAATTACACATTAAAAATATTGTACACAATAATCCTGTCATCGTAATTTATATAAAGCTGCTTTCGATAGTCCTGCTTTTTACGGGTAATAATAGAAAGTTTACAATCAATTCCATCATTATCCTTGCAAATAAACGAATACACAACATCGGTATCATTTTCTTCTCTTTCAATATAATCAATTATATTAAAAAGCTGAATTTCCTGAGAGTAAACCACAATTCTGTTTTTATCAGTATCCAGAATAACAGAAAGATTAATCAGATCAAGTTTGGACCATTCGCCCCAGTTCCCTTTATCATTCTTTTCTAAAAAACTTAAACCAGATGTCCTGAAACGATAGGACTGACTGTATGATTGTTGCAGTCCAATTCCTAAAAATAGAAATATTATATAGTAGGTGCGAATAGTATTCATAATATATTTTGAGGCAATTAAAATTCAAATTTACCTTTTTCCCGGCACGCAGCTTCAAAATCAGCAATCATTTGATGAATTATTTTTTCTGCAGGCAAAATTTCATGAATTAACCCTGATATTTGTCCAATTTCCAGTTCCCCTTCATCAAGATCACCTTCAAACATGCCTTTTTTAGACCTTGCTCTTCCTAAAAGCTGTATTAAATCTTCCTTTGAAGGGCATTTTTTATATAAATCCTGAACATCCTCATAAAATTTATTTTTGATCAGACGTACAGGCGCCAATTCTTTCAATGTCAATTGTGTATCGCCTTCTTTTATATCAACTATCTTTCTTTTTAAATTATTGTGCGAAGAGGATTCTGTTGATGCTGCAAAACGGCTTCCAACCTGAACACCATCTGCACCTAAAATCATTACTGCCAGCATTCCTCTTCCTGTCGCAATTCCACCCGCAGCAATAATTGGGATCTGGATTTTTTCTTTCACCATCGGAATCAATGTCAGTGTAGTTGTTTCATCACGGCCGTTGTGTCCACCGGCTTCAAAACCTTCAGCAACAATGGCATCAACTCCTGCTTCTTGTGCTTTTAAGGCAAAAACACTGCTGCTTACTACATGCACAACCGTAATCCCTTTTGATTTTAAAAAGGAAGTCCAGGTTTTAGGATTTCCTGCAGAAGTAAAAACGATTTTCACACCTTCTTCAACCACAATATTCATTATTTCTTCAATATTTGGATATAACATCGGAATATTGACACCGAACGGTTTATCAGTAGCTTTTTTGCATTTCTGAATGTGTTCACGTAAAACTTCGGGATACATAGAACCCGCTCCAATAAGTCCTAAACCACCGGCATTGCTTACTGCAGAAGCTAATTTGTAACCGCTGTTCCAAATCATACCGCCCTGAACAATTGGGTATTTTATATTAAAAAGTTGGGTGATTTTATTCATTCAAAAAAACTATTATTGTTTTATAATCTTTCCGGTTTTATGCAAACCATCTGCATCAAAAGTATAAAAATAGAGCCCGTTTTTTAAGAACTCTAATGAAAGATTTGAATTTTGATCCGTGATTTGTTTGTCCATTACTTTTTGACCCAAAATCGAATAAATAACTACAGAAGCATTATTTATTTCATCAGGAAAAGAAAATGCAATAGTAGTTGTTGCAGGGTTTGGATAAACTATAAAATCTTTATTTACAAAAGTATCGATTGTTAAAGCAGCACCAAAATTTGGAATTCCGTATCCGTAATTATTATCAGGATCTAAATATTTATCTGAAGACTGAATGACCATATCCCTAATTTCCTGATTTGTTTTTGTTGGGAAAGCCTGCCATAAACAAGCAATCATTCCAGCCATAATTGGGCATGAAAATGAAGTTCCGTCAGCTGTGCCAATATTCCCGGAAGTATCAGAAACCACAGCTGCCGTACCTTGTGCCATAACATCCGGTTTTATTCTTCCGTCATAGCTTGGACCAATAGAACTAAAAGATGATCTTGATTTGTTAGCCACAACAGCACCTACCGCGATAACTGAAACAGCATCTGCAGGTCCGCCAATATGTTTTTCTGTCTTAGTGCCTTCATTTCCGGCAGAAGCCACGACAATTATTCCTTTGCTAAATGCAATTTCGGCACCACGGGAAATAAAAGTAGTAACTCCATTCATATCATTATATATGTAGTTGTAATTTGGATTATCCCGCTCAGCAAAATATCCTAATGAAGTAGTAATAATATCAACACCTAAACTATCTGCTTTTTCAGCTGCTTCTACCCATAAAGATTCCTCCAAAGGCTCTTCTGTGGCATCAATTTCTGTTCTAAACAAATAATAAGAAGCGTCCGGTGCTGTACCTACCAATGCATTATCCTTGTATCCTCCCATTGTAGAAAGCACTAAAGTACCATGACTTCCACCAGTATAAAAATTGGCATTTCTGGAAACGTAATCATAGCCACCTAAAATCAGGTTATTATCTCGTAGTCTCTGAAAGGGCTGAGCTGTATTAACACCCGGAAAACCGGCATCCATAACAGCAATTATTTTTCCGGCTCCGGTATAATTTTGCTGATGCAAAACATGTCCGTTGAGCATATGAATTTGACTTGCAGAAGGTCCGTAGGCGTAATCAATTGTAGTTTGGAGTTTATCTTTCGTTTTTGAAGTTTGATTTTCACGAACCTTTTTTGAAGTTGTGTTTAATCCTTTATTTGCAAAAATTACCTTATCTACAAATGAAATTGATTTTAAAGCTAAAATATTAGTCTGACTTCCTTTGATATGAAGTGCATTCAACCATTTTGATTTCGCCAAAATAGTAATTCCAGTACTTGCTTTTATCTGAGCAACATAAGTTGTTTCTAAAGGGGCATCAGTAAAATTTAAGGCAATACCTTGATTCGATCTTCTATCCAGAGCACGCTGGGAAAGCATTAATAATGGAGAATCTAAAGAAGTTTGGGCATTTGGCTTGGCATTAAAATAAACCCAGGCATCTTCCTGCGAAAACATCACAGTTGAAATCAATAAGAATAAAATAGCGTAATGTAGCTTCATAACAATTTACTTTTTTAAGGTGAGAGCCTGTGTAAGAAAATATAAAGCTATGAAATTACTCCCGAACCAACTAATTCATTTTCTAAATACCAGGCTACAAATTGCCCTTCAGTAATTGCAGATTGCGGTTCATCAAAACGAACGTACATTCCTTCTTCAAATTGGTGTAAAGTTGCTTTTTGCAAAGGCTGACGATAACGAATCCTTGCCATTACTTCCATAGTTTCACCGACTTTCAAAGCCATATCATTACGAATCCAGTGTACTTCGGATTTTTCTATAAACAATGCTTTTTTGAATAATCCGGGATGATTACTCGTTAAGCCTGTATAAATCGTATTGGTTTCAACGTTTGTGGCAATGATAAATAAAGGATCTGTTGTTCCGCCTACGTTCAAACCTTTTCGCTGTCCTATTGTGAAATAATGTGCGCCTTGATGTTTCCCAACCACTTTTCCCATTGTTGGAATATAATTGGGCTTTTGAGATTCTAATTTCAATTGATCCTCTAATGATAAACCAATGGGATTTTCAATATTGTAAATCGGGTCATTTTTATCAATCTGAACAATCTTTCCTTCTTTGGGCTGTAATTTTTGCTGTAAAAATTCCGGCAAACGTACTTTTCCAATGAAGCATAATCCCTGAGAATCTTTCTTTTCGGCTGTTACCAAATCCATCTCGGCAGCTATTTCGCGAACTTCCGGTTTGGTCAAAGCTCCAATTGGGAATAATGATTTTGCCAATTGCTCCTGAGATAACTGGCATAAAAAATACGATTGATCTTTGTTATTGTCTGCTCCTGCTATCAATTGATAAACAGGTTTTCCATCCACTTCAATTTCACTCTTTTGACAATAATGACCTGTTGCCACATAATCAGCACCAAGACTTAAGGCAATTTTCATGAAAACGTCAAATTTGATTTCGCGATTACAAAGCACATCAGGATTTGGAGTTCTTCCTTTTTCGTATTCGTTGAACATATAATCAACGATTTTTTCTTTGTATTCTTCACTTAAATCGACAGTCTGAAACGGTATTCCCAGTTTTTCTGCTACTAACAGAGCGTCATTGCTGTCTTCTAACCACGGACATTCATTGGAGATAGTTACCGAGTCATCGTGCCAGTTTTTCATAAAAAGGCCAATAACTTCGTATCCCTGCTGCTGCAATAAATAAGCTGCAACACTCGAATCTACTCCACCGGAAAGTCCAACAACTACACGTTTCATTCTAAATCGTTTATATTTTTACAAGGGTGCAAAGATAAATCAAATTATAGATAATCACGGTAGTTTTGATTAGTTTATGTAATGTGAGTGATAGATAAAACTTATTTGTTTCTATTATGCATCAATAATAAATCAAGTTATTCCATTTTAGGTTTTGAATCGGCCTGATAATTACTTTTTGGATCGCTCATATTAACCTCTTTCGTCAGTTTTCCTTTCAGATAAAATTGCCACATACCCACTTTTTTACCGTTTAGGAATTTGCCTTTGGAAGCCACTACTCCATCAGAATCATAAAAAACCGCATCACCATTATATTGGTTATTCGCATAAGTCGTCTGTTCTAAAATGATTCCGTTTTGTCCAAATTTTTTATAAACACCTTCTTTCAGTCCGTTTTTATAAGTCATTTCTTCGGCAACTTTTTCATTTGGATAATAAACAATTCTTTTTCCTTCTAACTTTCCGTTTTTATAGTTTTCAAGCGTCATTAGCACTTTTGAAGCCTTATGATAATATTTCCATTCCCCTTCATAATTTTTTCCAATCACTTTTCCCTCGCTTACCTTGTTATTCTTCTGATCATAAAAAATGGTGTAGGCACTTCCGTCTTTAGCACTAAAATCGCGGGTTGCAATAACATCTCCTTTTTTGGTGTCATCAAAAAACTTAAAAATCCCAACTTCTTTTCCGTGGCTGAATGTACCTTCATAGCGAGGTCTTTTCGAAATTTCATAAGTCCCTTTCCAAACACCGTCTTTTTTTCCGTTAGAGTCAACTTTATTAAAGTCCTGCGCAAAACCGATTGTGCTCATCAAAAACAAAATCCAAAAATTTTTCATATTTTCTTTTTCTATATAACAGCAAATATTTTCTTTTAGTATTTGCAAATGTATAACCATTTCAACAGAAACATATTTATTTTAAAATAAAAAACTTGATTAAAAACCAAGACAACAACACTTCTTGTTTTTTTATCTGAAGGAATTACATTTAAACAAAATCTTACATAAAGGCAGTGTGGTGGCTAAACCACATAAATCTTAAAGCTATTTTTGGGAAATAAAAAATTAAAAAAAGCTTGATAAATTATAGAATAACTTTTCCAATTTAAACTATATTCGCAAAATATAATATTCAATAATAGTATAACCCAAATATTAATTGCCTACATTCATGAAAATTTTAAAATTACTCTTTCTTATCCTTTTTATTGGTACCACACAATTACATGCACAAGCTAAAGTTACCTCTATTACCTACAAATTCCACGAACATTTCATGACTACAGACATAGGTCAGCCTATTGCCGGTATCTATTTAATTGAAGGAAAAACAAAGCCTATTATCCAGATTAATGCTGATGGAACGGGTATTTTTCAATTAGAAAACCTATCAAAAAAAGAGATGATCTGGGGAATCAAATGTAGTGATGAAGGTATTCCTATCTACAAAGAAGGGTTCGATAGTTCTTCTTATACATTTTGGTACAAAATAAAAGGAAGTGGCGAATGGCTTTACACACAATTTTTGATTCTTCCAAAAAAGAAAAAAATGTACCTTATGGGTGATCGCGTAAAGGATTATGGAGATAACGCTGAAGTAGTAAATACGGAGTCTGAATAACTATTTTCTATATGAGAATTCAGCAAAAATGAAAACGTTTTCGCTGGTTTTATAAATACGTTCGAATATTTCGACTTTTTATTTCATAAAAATAAAAATCATACCTTATTTTTATTTAATTTGCAGTAAACTTCATACATCATATAAAATGGTTACAATCACACGCCTTTTTGATTTTCCCTACTATCAACAAGAAACTTACAATCTTCCGGTTGCATTGGCTACCAAAAAAAATGGAGTTTGGGAAAAAACATCCACTAGTGACTATATTGCGAAAGCAAATGCTGTTTCGAGGGCATTATTGCGAATGGGAGTTAAGAAAGATGATAAAATTGCATTAATTACTTCTACCAACCGTACTGAGTGGAATATCATGGATATTGGTATTTTGCAAACGGGAGCGCAAAATGTTCCTATTTATCCAACAATTGCCGAAGAAGATTACGAATATATATTAAACCACAGCGGCAGTATTTACTGTTTTGTTTCGGATACCGAAGTACTCCAAAAAGTAAATGCTATTAAGGCGAATGTACCGACATTAAAAGAAGTTTATACATTTGATGAAATTGCCGGAGCTAAACATTGGTCGGAATTATTGGCTTTGGGCGAGGACGAAAGCAATCAGGCTGAAGTTCAGGCTATAAAAGACAGCATCAAAGAAGATGATTTAGCGACAATAATCTATACATCCGGAACAACCGGAAGGCCAAAAGGTGTTATGCTATCACACAAAAACATTGTATCGAATGTTTTGGACAGTGCGCCAAGAATTCCGTTTGATGCTGGAAAAAGCACGGCTTTGAGCTTTCTGCCTATCTGCCATATTTTTGAAAGAATGATTTTGTATATCTATCAATATTATGGTGTTTCGGTTTATTTTGGAGAGTCAATTGAAAAAATCAGTGACAACTTAAAAGAAGTCCGTCCAACTGTAATTACGGCTGTTCCAAGGCTTTTAGAAAAAGTTTACGATAAAATTTATGCAAAAGGTGGTGAATTAACCGGCATTAAGAAAAAACTGTTTTTCTGGGCTATTGATTTAGGGTTGAAATATGAGCCATATGGAGCAAATGGTTTCTGGTATGAATTTCAGCTGAAAATTGCCCGCAAACTGATTTTCAGCAAGTGGAAAGAAGGTTTGGGAGGAAGACTAGACTTAATGGTTTCCGGAAGTGCCGCTTTACAGCCACGTTTAACAAGAGTTTTTGCTGCTGCAGAAATCCCGGTTATGGAAGGCTATGGCTTGACTGAAACTTCGCCTGTTATTGCTGTTAATGACATAAGAAACAAGGGGTTTAAAATTGGAACTGTTGGAAAAGTAATTCGTAATGTTGAAGTAAAAATTGCACAGGATGGCGAAATTCTTTGTAAAGGGCCAAATGTAATGTTAGGTTATTTCAAGGATCCTGAAAAAACAGCCGAAGCTTTGCAGGACGGTTATTTTTACACA
>CBFGNY010000123.1:0-13506 GCA_965650235.1 uncultured Flavobacterium sp.
GTGCGAGGCATAATGCAAAGCTGTTCTTCCTTTTTCGTCTGTATATTTTACATCAACTTCTTTGTTTTGAAGCAGTAATTCGGCTATTTTTCTGTTGCCGTTTTCACAGGCAATTATAAATGACATCGACATGGTATATTTGTTTTTTTAAGTAATAGATTGTTCTTACTGTTTCATTAAAAGTTCAACGGTTTTCACTTTCAAATTATCTCCGGATGCCAGCATTAAAGCAGTTTCATCTTTATCGTTGGTAATCGAAACATCAGCGCCCTGATCTAATAATAGTTTTACCTTTCGATACGTTTCCTTTGCCATTTCGGCATCATAATTAACATTGTAGGCACAAACTTTATGCAAAATAGTGTTTCCCTGATTGTCTTGTTCATTGACATCTAATGAAACCTTTTCTAAAACCGATTTTAGGATATCTGATTTTTTTTCAACAATAAAATCAATTCCAGATTTTGGCCTCCCATAGTATTCCGCACAGAAATTCACATCGGCTCCATCTGCCAATAATCTTTCGAAAAACATAATATCTGTTGGTGAACCAGAGACAGAACTGATGAAATTAGTCAGTAAAGTTCGGCCGTCTTTATTTACAATATTAAAATCAGGAGTAGTAACAGCTGCTAAAGCATCGTACATATCATACGAAAACTGTTCTGCAGCAGCATAGTAAAAAGCAGTATTGCCGCGGTTGTCGGTTTCGTTAGGATCGGCACCGTTTTCCAGCAAGAAAGGTATAAGCTCTTTTCTGTTTCTTTGAACGGCACAGAGTAACGGAGTAGTTCCCACTATATTTTTTTCATTAATGTCAACGCCGTTTTCAATTAGTAATGAAATGTACTCTTTGGTTCTTTCTGCTTCTAGACCATAAGTGTTTATTACAGTATAAATCAGGTTTTCCCCCGCATTGTTTTTATATTGTGTATTCGCTCCAAAATTATCAATCAATGTTTTTATGATTTTTGGAGGAGCTCCTTTCTCCAGAAAATATCGTAGTAAAGTCTGATCGCTTATTTCGTCATTGATATTGTCCATTTTTGACATCAATTTTTCAAAAAAAGCAATCGATTCGTCATCGTCTTTTAAAGATCTGGTTAAATGAGCAAAAATCGATTTATCGAAACTATCCAGTTCGTAAACATCGGTTTCAATAATACCGGCTTTTATTAATTTTTCAATAAAATCAATTTCTTTGGCTTCGATAATTTTGGCAGCGATTTGAGAAAAGTTGTTTTTAAGATAGTGTTCGTTAAAGGTTGAACCGTTATTTAGGCATTCTCTGGCCTCGTCAAATTTTCCCTGAAAAAGGAAGTTTTCAATCTGGTTTTGTTGCATTTGGTTTGTATTTAATATGAAAGTATTTTGAAATGAAGTCCGAATTCAGGAGCTGCAAATTTTTGTTGTAAGATAAAACATAAAAATGATAAATATATTTTAGTTTCACGTAAAAAAGGCTTTTTTATTCTTTACACCAGAATCGGTCTTTATTAAGAATTATGTTTTAAAATTCGAGAATGAAAAAAGAAATTTAAAACCTGATTTTGATACAAAAACAGATACTGATTTTATTTAACAGGGCTTTAGTTTTAATCGATAAAAAGCAAACTAAAAAAAATACTATCTTTACCGTTCAAACGTTTATGAACTTAAGTTGCACTTTTGCAACACTACATATAAAAATTATGGCATGTACAAGTTGTTCAACCTCTGATGGCGGCGCACCAAAGGGTTGTAAAAATAATGGGACTTGCGGCACCGACAGCTGCAATAAATTAACGGTTTTTGACTGGCTTTCGAACATGAGCCCGTCTAATGGAGAGGCGATTTTTGACTGTGTTGAGGTTCGTTTTAAAAATGGACGTAAGGAATTTTTTAGAAATTCAGAAAAATTAACTTTAAGTATTGGTGATATTGTAGCAACTGTTGCATCACCTGGACATGATATCGGAATTGTGACTTTGACAGGAGAATTGGTAAAAATTCAAATGAAGAAAAAAGGAGTGAATCCTGACAGCAACGAAGTTCCGAAAATTTACAGAAAGGCATCTCAAAAAGATATTGATATTTGGTCTGTGGCGCGCGATCGTGAAGAACCCATGAAAGTTCGTGCGCGTGAATTAGCAATTCAGCACAAGCTGGAAATGAAAATTTCGGATATCGAATTTCAGGGTGACGGATCAAAAGCAACTTTTTACTACACCGCAAATGACAGGGTCGATTTCAGGCTTTTGATCAAAGATTTTGCAAAAGAATTCAGTACAAGAGTCGAAATGAAACAAGTTGGTTTCCGTCAGGAAGCGGCTCGTTTAGGCGGAATTGGTTCTTGCGGACGTGAACTTTGCTGCTCAACCTGGTTAACCGATTTTAGAAGTGTGAATACATCGGCAGCCCGATACCAACAGCTTTCTTTGAATCCTCAAAAATTAGCCGGACAATGCGGAAAATTAAAATGTTGCCTCAACTATGAGTTAGATACATACATGGATGCCTTGAAAGACTTTCCGGATTATGATACGAAATTAGTAACCGAAAAAGGGGATGCAATCTGTCAGAAACAAGATATTTTTAAAGGTTTAATGTGGTTTGCTTACACGAACAATTTTGCCAACTGGCATGTTTTAAAAATTGATCAGGTAAAAGAAATTATTGCCGAAAATAAACAGAAAAACAAGGTTTCTTCATTAGAGGATTTTGCAATAGAAATTACAACTGAACCAGAAAAAGACTTTAATAATGCAATGGGTCAGGAAAGTTTAACCCGTTTTGACCAGCCTAAAAAGAAGAAAAAACCAAACCGCAAACGCAAGACTACCGAAAATGCAATTGTGGCTGCTCCAAATAAACCTCAACAAGTAAACAATAACAATAATAAACCTGCAGGAGCGAATCAGAACACTAAACCCAGACCAAACAATAATAACAAAAAAGCAAATCATTCAAATAAACCCAAAACGAATGATAATAAACCAGCTGAACCGAGAAAACCTATAATTATTACTAAAAATGAGAATAAAAAATAGCGGAATTCTTCTTTTGGCAGCCGTACTTCTTTTTTCCTGTGATAAAAAAAGAGTATTTGATGAGTACAAATCTGTTGGGAGTGCCTGGCACAAAGACAGTATTATTACCTTCGATTTGCCAGTTTTAGATTCCACAAAACGATACAATTTATTTGTGAATTTGAGAGATAACAACAATTATCCGTTCAATAATTTATTTTTAATTGTAGCCATCGAAATGCCAAACGGATTTACAAAAGTTGATACTCTGGAATATCAGATGGCAAATCCTGACGGAACGCTTTTAGGTAATGGTTTTTCAGATATTAAGGAAAGTAAACTCTATTTAAAAGAAAATGTAAAGTTTAGAGGTAAATACAAAGTACATATCAAACAAGCTGTCAGGGAATCCGGTAAAATTCCGGGAGTTCAGGAATTAGAAGGTATTACAGATGTAGGTTTTAGAATAGAACAAAAAGATTAAAAATAGTTATGGCTGCTAAAAAAAACAATCAAACAAACAGTACGAAAGACGTTAAATACTATCAAAAGAAATTTTGGAGAATTTTTGCATATGCTTTACTAAGCATTTTAGCCTTTTTCTTATTTGCATCCTGGGGTCTTTTCGGTTCCATGCCTTCTTTTGAAGATTTAGAAAACCCAGACTCTAATCTGGCTACCGAAATTATTTCTTCTGATGGAGTCGTAATCGGAAAATATTTCAAAACCAACAGGTCACAGCTTAAATATTCAGATTTGCCAAAAAACCTTGTAGATGCTTTAGTTGCAACAGAAGATGCCCGTTTTTATGAGCATTCAGGAATAGACGGACGCGGAACTTTAAGAGCTGTTTTTACTTTAGGAACTAATGGCGGGGCGAGTACGCTGACACAACAGTTGGCAAAACAATTATTCCATGGTGAAGGTTCAAGATTTCTGCCTTTCAGAATTGTACAAAAGATGAAAGAATGGATTATTGCCATTCGTCTGGAAAGACAATATACCAAAAACGAAATTTTAGCAATGTACTGCAACGTTTATGACTTCGGAAATTATTCAGTTGGAGTGAGTTCTGCGGCACAAACTTATTTTTCTAAAGAACCAAAAGATTTAACTGTCGATGAATCGGCTATTTTGGTTGGAATGTTCAAGAATTCAGGATTATACAATCCGGTTCGTAATCCGGAAGGGGTAAAAAACCGCCGTAATGTTGTACTGGGCCAAATGGTAAAAGCCAAAATGATTACAGAGGCTGAAAAAGAAAAATATCAGGCATTGCCTATTTCTTTAAAGTTTAAATTAGAAAGCCACCGGGAAGGAACAGCCACTTATTTTAGGGAATATCTTCGTGATTACATGAAAAAATGGATGTCTGAAAACAAAAAACCTGACGGATCCGATTATGATATCTACAAAGATGGCCTGAAAATATACACCACTATCGATTCAAGAATGCAGGCGTATGCAGAAGAAGCGGTTTCTGAACATATGAAAAACCTGCAACAGCAATTTTTTATTGAAATGAAAACCAATAAAAATGCACCTTTCGTAAATATTACCCAGGCAGAAACAGACAGAATAATGATGCAGGCAATGAAAAATTCAGTTCGTTGGGCGCAGATGAAAGAAATGGATAAAAGCGAAGACGATATCATAGCATCGTTCAAAGTAAAAACAAAAATGCGCATCTTTACCTGGAAAGGGGAACGTGATACTGTTATGACACCAATGGACTCCATCCGTTATTACAAGCACTTTTTGCAATCCGGTTTAATGGCAATGGAACCGCAAACCGGAGCTATTAAAGCATGGGTTGGTGGAATCAACTATAAATATTTTCAATACGATCACGTAGGACAGGGTGCAAGACAAGTAGGTTCTACTTTTAAACCCTTTGTTTACGCCACTGCAATTGAAGAGCTAAATATGTCTCCTTGCGATTCAATTCTTGACGGTCCATTTATGATTCGCAAAGGGCGCCATCATGTGACTGCAGACTGGGAACCAAAAAATTCAAACCACTCTTACCGCGGAATGGTGACTTTAAAACAAGCTCTTGCTGGTTCCATCAATACAGTATCCGCAAAATTAATAGACAGAACTAGTCCAGAGGCTGTTGTAGAACTAACTAAAAAATTAGGGGTTAAAACAGAAATCCCGGTACAGCCCTCAATAGCATTAGGAGCTGTTGATATTACAGTTGAAGACATGGTTGCTGCTTACAGTACATTTGCCAATCAAGGGGTGTATGTAAAACCACAATTTTTAAGCAGAATAGAAAACAAAAGTGGTGAAGTAATTTACGAACCAATTCCGGAATCACACGATGTTTTAAACAAAGATATTGCGTTTGCTGTAATCAAATTGCTTCAGGGCGTTACCGAAACCGGATCCGGTGCACGTTTACGTACCCAAGGCGGAGGTAATGGTGACAAGCGCTGGACAGGTTATCCATACATGTTTACAAATGCAATTGCCGGAAAAACAGGAACAACACAAAACCAGTCAGACGGTTGGTTCATGGGTATGGTACCAAATTTAGTAACTGGAGTCTGGGTTGGATGCGAAGACCGTTCAGCACGTTTCAAAAGTCTTACGTATGGTCAGGGAGCTACGGCTGCATTGCCGGTTTGGGGTTACTTTATGAAAAAATGTTATGCCGATCCGGATTTACAGGTTTCGAAAGCAGATTTCGAGCGTCCTAAAAATCTTTCCATAAAAGTAGATTGTTATGTGCGTCCCGCCATTGTAAAAGATACTACAGAAACAGAACAGAATACAGACGAATTCGAATTGTAATCTAAGTCTTTTAAATATAAATATCCTTTTGTGGCTTCTGAAATTCGGAAGGATACAAAAGGATATTTTTTTTGGAATAGATTTTTTGTTTTTCACGATATCGTTGTAAATTAATCTAAAAATGGTATTTTTATCAAAAGAATAAAGAAATTAAAGACATTTTGTTATGATAACAAAAAAAGTAAATAATGTTCAGGAAGCCATTGAAGGAATTGAAAGTAGTATGACAATCATGTTTGGCGGTTTCGGTTTGTGCGGCATTCCTGAAAACACGATTGCAGCATTAGTTGATACTACGATTTCAAACTTAACCTGTATCTCGAACAATGCAGGAGTTGATGATTTTGGCTTGGGACTGCTTCTTCAAAAAAGACAAATCAAAAAAATGATTTCTTCGTACGTGGGTGAAAATGCCGAGTTCGAACGCCAGATGCTTTCTGGTGAATTAGAAGTCGAATTAACGCCACAAGGAACTTTAGCCGAACGCTGTCGTGCCGCACAAGCCGGAATTCCAGCTTTCTTTACACCTGCAGGTTACGGAACTGAAGTGGCCGAAGGGAAAGAAGTCCGAGAGTTCAATGGAAAAATGCACATCATGGAAGAAGCCTTCAAAGCCGATTTTGCTATTGTAAAAGCATGGAAAGGCGATGAAGCCGGAAATCTCATCTTCAAAGGAACAGCCAGAAACTTCAATGCCTGTATGGCAGGTGCCGCAAAAATAACCATCGCTGAGGTAGAAGAATTGGTTCCTGTTGGAACATTGGATCCCAATCAAATTCACATTCCCGGAATAATGGTGCAGCGTATTTTTCAGGGAGAGAAATTTGAAAAGCGTATTGAACAACGTACAGTTCGGGTTAAGAATTAGATAATTAGATAATGAATTAGATTGCGCAAAGTAAGACATTATCTAATTTCCAAATTGACACATTCAATTGACAAATTAATAAAATGACAAAACTTTTTTATACAATTCTGATTTCGTTTTTATCGTTTCAGACTTTTGCTCAAACGCCAAATGAACTTCGCGAACAATTAAATCAGATTATTTCTGGAAAGAATGCAACTGTTGGGATTTCTATAAAAAGTATTGAAGATAAAGACACTTTGAGTATTAATGGAAATCTAAAAGCGCCTTTGATGAGTGTTTTTAAATTTCACATTGCTTTGACAGTTTTGAACAAGGTTGATGAAGGCAAGCTTTCATTAGACCAAAAAATCTTTATTAAGAAGAAAGATTTGCTTCCTGATACATGGAGCCCAATCAGAGAAGAGTTTCCGAAAGGGAATATATATTTAACCTTAGATAAATTGCTGCGATACACTATTTCGCATAGTGATAACAACGGATGCGATATATTGATCAATTTGGTTGGAGGCACAAAAACTGTCCAAAAATTTATAAATAAACAAGGAATCAAGGATTTTGTCATTAAAGTTAACGAACAGCAAATGCAATCTTGGGAAAACCTTTATGTAAATACTTCAACGCCATTAGCTACAACTGAATTGCTTGAAAAATTTTATAAAGGAGAAGTTTTAAAAGAAACTACCACAAAGTATTTATATCAAATAATGGTAGAAACGTCAAGAGGACTTACCTGGATGAAAGCCGGACTTCCAGAAGGAACGGAATTGGCACACCGAACCGGAATTTCAGGAACAAATGATAACAATTTGAGAGTGGCAATGAATGATGTTGGAATTGTAAAACTTCCAAACGGAAAACATTTTATTCTGTCCGTGTATTTAAAAAACATCACAGAAAGTAAAGAAGATACTGAAAAAATAATTACAGATATTACAAAAGCAGTCTGGAATTATTTTGCAAAAGAGAATTAGATAATTAGAAAAATGTGATAATTAGATAATGAATTAGATTATGCAAAGTAAGGCATTATCTAAATTATCTAATTTCCAAATTGACACATTGAGTTATGTTAACAAAAGAAGATATTGCAAAACGAATTGCAAAAGAAGTAAAAGACCGATATTTTGTCAATCTTGGTATCGGAATTCCGACTTTGGTGGCGAATTATGTGCGGGATGATATTTCGGTTGAATTTCAAAGTGAAAATGGCGTTCTCGGAATGGGACCTTTTCCTTTTGCGGGAGAAGAAGATGCCGACATCATCAACGCAGGAAAACAAACCATTACGACACTTCCGGGAGCTAGTTTTTTTGATTCGGCTTTTAGTTTCGGAATGATCCGAAGCCAGAAAGTAGATTTGACGATTTTGGGCGCTATGGAAGTTTCAGAAAACGGCGATATTGCCAACTGGAAAATCCCGGGTAAAATGGTAAAAGGAATGGGAGGCGCTATGGATTTGGTGGCTTCCGCCGAAAATATAATCGTTGCCATGATGCACGTCAATAAAGCAGGAGAATCAAAAATCCTAAAAAAATGTACTTTGCCATTAACCGGCGTAGGCTGCGTTAAAAAGGTTGTAACGGAGCTTGCAGTTCTCGAAGTAACTGAAAAAGGTTTTAAGCTCTTAGAACGCGCGCCAGGTGTTTCTGTCGAACATATCATTGCTTCAACCGAAGCTGACTTGATTATTGAGGGGGAAATTCCTGAGATGGAGATTAATTAATCAAAGAAATGCTTTCAAATTTAAATTATAATAAATTGGGGTTGTAATCATATAAAACTATAATATTTTGTGGTTACAGTCTTAATTTAGTATATTTGTGATATGATAGAAAGAACTATAACTCCCAATTTGCTAACTGATTATGATAATAAAAAGGCTATTGTCGTTATTGGTCCCAGGCAGGTAGGTAAAACTACCTTAATTCAAAAATTAGTTGAAGATAAAAAAGCTTTATTCTTAAATGGTGACGACCCACAAACCCGATTACAACTAGCTAATGCCAATTTTCAATTTTTATTGCAAATCGTTTCTGATTATGAGGTTGTAGTAATTGATGAAGCACAAAGAATTGAAAATATAGGTTTAACTGTTAAAATGCTTGTTGATGCTAAATTGAATAAACAATTTATACTCACCGGATCATCCTCTTTAGATTTGGGTAATCAAATCAATGAACCTTTAACAGGTAGAAAGTGGGAGCATCAATTGTATCCTTTGAGTTGGAAAGAAATCAAAAATCATTATTCTTTCGCTAATGCATATGCCAGGTTGGAAGAGTTTTTAATTTACGGAATGTACCCTGAAGTTGTGACTGAAACCAAAAAGCAAAAAGTTCTATTGCAGCTTTCTGGAAGCTATCTGTATCAGGATATATTGGAATTAGTAAATATAAAAAAACCTGATTTGTTAATGAAATTGCTAAACGCACTTGCATTGCAACTTGGAAGTGAAGTTTCCTATAACGAATTGTCAAAGATTCTGGGTGTTGACAGAATGACTGTAATTAACTATATCGATTTGTTAGAAAAAGTATATGTTATTTTTAGGCTTCATCCTTTTTCAAGTAATCAGCGAAACGAAATTACAGCCAAACCGAAAATTTATTTTTATGATAACGGAATAAGAAATGCTATTATCGGTCAATTTAATCCTCTTCAAAACAGACAAGATATAGGTGCTTTGTTTGAAAATTTTTTCATAAGTGAAAAAATGAAACAACTCAGTTATAATGGTTTCTATGGAAAAACACATTATTGGAGAAATACACAACAGGCAGAGATTGATTTTATTGAAATCATAGAAGGAGAAATTTCTGCGTATGAAATTAAGTACAATCCCAATAAAAAAGTTCATTTTACAAAATCGTTTACCGAAAAATACCATCCTAAAGAAACCTTAGTGGTTAATAAAGATAATTTTTGGGAATACTTGTAAAACTATATTAAGGTGGAAATCCTTGAGATGGTATTAAAAGACCTTTCGCTTATTCCTTATGTGGCTAATTCTAAAGCAATAATTAATGAAAACACTTTTTATTTTAATGTCATTTCTATTTCTGACTAATGGAGATGTAATACACCAAGATACACAATTACAAATTGACAAAAATGGAAATATAATTGGTTTGCCTAAGCAATTTAATCCAGCTAAATTTGACTGGAATAAAAAAGAATTGAGAATAAATGACAAAAAAATCATTTTTCCAAAATGTATGAATTATTATTTTCAGAAACAAAAAAGTACTAAACTGAATTTATCAGCTTCTTGGTATCATTCAAAAGATATCATGCCATATTATCTGAATTTTGATATTTCTGATGAAAGTGTAGATCATGGATATACAATTTTGATTGACTTAGAAACACTTGAATTAATTGACATAAATAAATCAATTAGAGAAGGAAATACAACATACAATCCGAAAATAGAATTAGCAAAAAAATGTTTAACTGAATACAATAAAGGAATTAAAATTCTAAATTAACAATGTTTTTCATGACTTCATTTTAGAAAGGCCATAGATTTATTTAATCACCAAGTGTTGGAATATTTGTAGCGTGAACCAACTCTCTCATGAAAATATTGGATAGTAATTTTTTTAGTCTGTTACAAATTTAGCATTACATATAATACAAAAAAACCGCCCAATCAGGCGGTTTTTATATTTAAAAAACTTAGTAACTTAGGTTACAAATTCTCAAAGAAATCATTTCCTTTATCATCAGTTATAATAAAAGCCGGGAAGTCTTTTACGGTAATTTTACGAACAGCTTCCATTCCCAATTCTTCAAAGTCAACTACTTCCACTTTTAAAATATTGTCCTGAGCTAAAATCGCCGCCGGCCCTCCAATAGAACCTAAATAGAATCCGCCGTATTTATTGCAGGCATCCGTAACTTGTTTGGTGCGGTTTCCTTTTGCCAGCATGATCATACTTCCACCATGTTTTTGAAATTCATCCACATAAACATCCATACGTCCTGCAGTTGTTGGTCCAAAACTTCCTGAGGCCATTCCTTCCGGAGTTTTAGCAGGTCCTGCGTAATAAACAGGGTGATTTTTAAAATATTCCGGCATAGGTTTTCCGGCTTCCAGCATTTCCATGATTTTGGCGTGGGCAATATCACGGGCTACAATCACGGTTCCATTTAGTTTTAAACGTGTTTTGATAGGGTATTGAGTCAGTTTTGCCAGCATATCAGCCATTGGCATGTTCAAATCGATTTCAACCGGAGCTTCTAAATGTGGAGCTGTTTCCGGTAAAAATTGTTTTGGGTTTACTTCTAATTGCTCAACGAATATTCCGTCTTTCGTAATTTTTCCCTTAATATTTCTGTCGGCAGAACAGGAAACTCCCAATCCAACCGGACAAGAAGCAGCGTGACGAGGCAAACGGATTACGCGTACATCATGCGTAAAATATTTCCCTCCAAACTGAGCACCAATTTCACTTTCCTGACAAATTTGCTGTACTTTTTGCTCCCATTCGATGTCACGAAAAGCCTGACCCGACATGTTTCCTGTAGTTGGCAAATTGTCGTAATATCCGGCAGAAGCTTTTTTAACAGCACTTAGATTCGCTTCTGCAGAAGTTCCTCCAATTACCAAAGCCAAATGGTAAGGTGGACAAGCTGAAGTTCCTAAATCTTTTATTTTAGCACGAACAAAAGCATCCATTGATTTTTCATTCAGTAATGATTTTGTTTGTTGGTATAAATAGGTTTTATTGGCAGATCCTCCACCTTTTGCCATAAATAAAAACTCATATGAAGTTCCTTTTTTAGCATAAATATCAATTTGCGCCGGAAGATTCGAGCCAGAGTTTTTTTCTTCGAACATCGAAATCGGAACAATCTGTGAATAACGTAAATTGCGTTTTTGGTACGTATTGAAAATTCCTTTGCTCAGCCATTCTGCATCATCAACACCTGTATAGATGCTTTCGCCTTTTTTGGCCATTACAATTGCAGTTCCGGTATCCTGGCAGCTTGGCAATTGTCCTTCGGCAGCAACCGAAGCATTTTGAAGTAAATTGTATGCCACAAATCGGTCGTTATCTGTCGCTTCAGGATCATCAAGAATTTTACGAAGCTTTTGTAAATGTGAAGTTCTCAACATAAACGAAACATCGGTTAAAGCTTCTTCAGCTAATAATTCTAATCCTTTTGGGTCAACTGTAAGAACTTCGCGTTCTCCAAATTTTTCAACTTTTACAAAATCTGAAGTAATTTTGCGGTATTGTGTATCATCCTTTAAAATAGGATAGGGGTCCTGGTATATAAAATCGATCATTTCTTGGGTTTTTGGCAAAGTTAAAAATTATTTACCTAAGAAAGAATTTGAATTATACGTGTTTATGAAGTTTATTGTTGGTTATGAAACTCATTAAAATTCATTTTCTTTTCAAAATAAGGTTTGTCTTTTGCCGAAAGTAATTTCTTTTTCCACTGATTTCCTTTCAATGAAAACGAAATAGAATCTGAATACTTTAAGATGCCGGAATCTTCAGAATCATCATCTCCGGGTTCAAACGAAACAGTTTTACAATAGAAAACTTCGGGATCTTTCTTTGATTCATCGGTTATAAATTCTGTCCAGTTTCCCCAGCCGCTGTCAGACATCGATTGCCATTGATGAACTAGCTGCAAATCATTATTTTTCAAATAATACAAATAATATTCAAATACATAACCACAGGCAGGATATCCGGTATCGATTTTTATAAACGATGAGTTTTCAGATGAATTGTTCAAACCATACGATCCGTCCCATTCAGAGCCTTTATCATATCCTTTGATAGTTATTTTTGAAGAAGCCATTTTGTTTTTATTCTGATAAAAATCAAGCCTGAACTTTGATGTAACGATGCTGTCTTTATCTGCTTTTTGTTCTGTAAGATGTACGAAAATGTGAGTAACGGCAGCTTTTTTATCTTCCGAAAGCAGAATCGTATCTGTTTTTAATGAAATTTCTTCTGTTTCATTTGTACTTGCAACAGTAGGTTTTGGAACTTCAATGCTATTAAAACCAGCAGTCTGAGCAATTTTTTGTTCTTTCTGACAACCCGCAAGAATTAATGAGATGAAAAAATATTTTAGTTTCATAGAATTATATTAAATTTCCGAAGATGTATTTTTCTTCAAATTGTACTTTGAATTTCTCTAAAAATTGCAAATATTCTTCTTTAAAGGTTTGTTTTTTATGATGTTCTTCTTGATTAGCAATATATTTATAAACTGCGTCAATTTGTGATTGTCCATAAGAGAATGCACCATACCCTTCCTGCCACTCAAATCTTGAAGTTGTTAAATTATTATCATTGATGTATTTGGAAGATTTTGCTTTTACGGTCTTCATCAAATCCGAAATAGAAATCATTGGCTTTAGTCCCACAAGACAATGGACATGATCTTCGACACCATTAACAATAATGGTTTTACAGCCAGTTTCATTAATTAAATTTCCGATTACGCCCAGTAATTGTGATTTCCATTCTTTATCAATTATAGCTTCACGATATTTTACAGCAAAGACAAATTGTATATAGATTTGATGATATGTATTTGCCATTTAATAGTCTTTGTAAATATGAACCGTTCCTACGGAACTTAGAATCTGGTGAATCTATATATTCAACGGATTGAAATCCGTTGCTACAAAATAATCCATTCCTACGGAATTTTCAAAAATGTATAAAAAGCCATCAGCTCGACTCATATTGTAGCGCTGGATAAATAAAGTTGCTACAAAATAATCAATTACTACGGAATTTTCAAAAATGTATAAAAAGTCAAAATATCTACTCAAATATTAGAGCTAGATCA
>CBFGNY010000124.1:0-13475 GCA_965650235.1 uncultured Flavobacterium sp.
ATTTTATCTCTGTCAATAGTATAATCTATTTTATAACTGTCACTAAAATATTTCAGGACAACTTCAATTGGCTCATTATCGAAACGGGCATTAAAAATTTCTTTTCCGAGCATTCCATTTTTGTTAATAAAGGTCACATTATATTGTCGTTCCAGTTTTTTGATAATAGTATTAAACGAAGCATTCTTAAACACTAAACTTCCTTTTACCCAGGCTGTATAATAATCTGTATTGACTTCTTCTATTGTAATTACCGACTGTCCTTTTATATTTGAACCTTTTGAACCCGGTTTTAAATACACCTGATTCTCATTTATTTTCTGTCCTTTATAAAGCGAAACTTTACCTTCAACCAGTACAATATCAGTACTTGAATTATCAATGTAGGTATCTACATTAAACTTGGTTCCCAAGACCTCAACACTTAGTTCCTGTGCATTTACCGTAAATGGATGCGCCTTATCTTTGGCAACATCAAAAAAAGCTTCTCCAGCCAATTGCACCTTTCTTGCCTGATTTTTTAAGAATTGTACCGGATATGTCAATTGAGTTCCGGCGTTCAAATGCACAATGGTTCCATCTGACAATTGTAGTTCAAATTTTTTACCATACGGAATCTTAATCGTATTGTAAGTTAATTTTCCTTCAGAATAAGCTTTGTTATACACCAATCTGTTTTTTTCCTGTCTTCCAATTATGTTTCCATCCTTATCCGTTATATTTCTTGTATCGGCAGTATCAATCGTTTCTTCCGAATTATTTTCTAATTGCAAAACAATTTCATCCTGCCTCGGAATAATAACATTTTGTTTTGTCTGCGATACATTCAAATTTTTATAAAAATAAAATCCTCCCAAAACAACAACCAAAATGGCCGCATATTTAAAATAAGAAGAAAACCTCCTTTTATAAAAAACATTATTTTCTTTCTGAACCCTTTCCGAAATCTGCTTTTTAACCTCAGCAGAATCAAAAATATTCAGCGTAGTGTCAATTGCGTAATTCGTCTTTAGAAATTCCTTAAAAACGATTTTATTATCTTCATCCTTCAGCCACTCCGTCAGCATTTCAATTTCATTCTGACTTGCCTGATTTGTGATAAATTTCACAATTAATCGTTCTGACTTTTTTACTGCCATATTATCCTTTTTTAATATTATTACGAAGCAAAAAAACAAAACCCTAACAATTTGATAAAGTTTTTTTGATTTTACTGATTTTTTTTCTTTTTACAGGTGTTTTCCCCCAACAAAATCATACTAATTTTATAGAATTAAAATAGTATTATTTTATCATTGCCTTTTTCAGGTCCTTTTAATTTGTAATAAAATTCAAATAGAAAAGAGAAAAATGAGGTTATTTTAAGAATTATAACGGTCCATTTAAACCTGAAAAATTATAATTTATATATTTGTTACTATGAAAACCGATGATTATAGTGATAACAACATCCTAATTGAATCTCTTAGAAACGGAGATGAAAAAGCATACACTTATCTCATCGACTCTTATCATCATAAACTTTGTGTTTATGCCAACAGCCTTGTCAAAAATATCTACAGTGCCGAAGACATCGTTCAAAATGTTTTTATTAAAGTTTGGGAACAGCGGGCACGATTAAAGTCAGATCACGCCATCAAAAGCTTCCTTTACAAATTGGTTTATAATGAGTTCATCGATTTGTACCGAAAAAACCAGTCTTTGTTCTCTCTTGAAAAAACGTATTACGACGCTCTAAATTCGGTTGTTCTTGAAGATGATCATGAATCTTTTCAACGGATATTAAAGGTAGTAAATAAAGAGATTGAAAGCTTGCCTCCAAAATGCAAAGAAGTTTTCATATTAAGTAAAAAAGAGGGATTGACCAATATTGAAATTGCAGAACATCTGGAGGTATCAATAAAAACCGTTGAAGCCCAAATTACCAAAGCCTTTTCAATTTTACGTTCTTCGCTTGAAGAAAGGGTAAAAAGCGCCTTGTTTTTATTGTTCGGAAAAAAGAAAAAATGGGGCATCAATTAAATTTTTTCAAAATTCATTAACGAATATCTTTCTTGTCTAAAAAAAATTAAAGAAGACTTTGTAAAATTTGCAAATAAGATCTCTATATTTGCAACGCAGTTGCATTATTAGCAACAAAAAGGTTTTTTTAGCAAGAATGAATAAAAAGAAAATTTTAATAATTAATCTTTTAATTTCGTTGACTGTATTGTTCGCAATGCTGTTTCAAACGATACATTCTTACGAACACTTATATCAGCAATTAAACGAAAAAAATTGCAATCATAAATATACAGCCAACGAAAAACAAATTACACACAGTCACACTGTCGATAATGATTGTCCTGTTTGTCATTTTACATTTAGTACTTTTATTTCAAACTCATTTCATACTTTTTCATTTCATAAACTAAACGCTACAACTTTAAAAGTACTATTTTACAATAAGTTTAGCGCAACGTTTTTCAAAGGCAGCCACTTTTCTTTAAGAGCACCTCCTATATTTTAGTTTACTTCATTGGTATTAATCAGATCAATTATTTTGCTTTAAACCCAAAATAAAACAAAAGTGTCTGTATTTTTCTTTTTTGATGAAGTCTGTTTTGGCGAATAGTATACAATTCAATCAAATCGTAAATACCATTTGTTTTTTGTGACAAAGCAAAAAGCACTACTGAAGTAAAAAAATCCCCATTTCTACAATTCTATCTTGATACAGAAATCTAAAAAGACTTCTTTATCAAGCCGTTTCTTATTCATAATACAAACAAATATAATTATGCTTACAGCAGAAAACCTGACTAAAAAATACGGTGATCAAACCGCTTTAAACGCTTTAAATTTAACCATTAAGGAAGGAGAAATCTTCGCTCTGTTAGGACAAAACGGAGCTGGAAAAACCACTACGATAAACTTATTTCTGGGATTTATAAAACCCACTGAAGGCGAAATTAAAATAAATAATATTTCGGTTGTAACCGATGCAGATAAAACTAAAAAAGATGTGGCCTACATACCTGAAACGGTCATGTTATATCCAAACCTTACCGGACTGGAAAATCTTAAGTTCTTTTCTTCCCTTGCCGGATTTAAATATACTGCCGGAGAACTGACTTATTTTCTAACCAAAGCCGGCTTACAGATTACTGCGCATGATCAAAATCTGGAAGGATACTCAAAAGGAATGAGACAAAAGGTAGGAATTGCCATTGCGATTGCCAAAAAAGCAAAAGTTTTATTGTTAGACGAACCTACGAGCGGTTTAGACCCAAAAGCTTCAAACGAATTCTCTCAAATCCTGAAAGAGCTTTCCGCAGACGGAACAGCGATTTTAATGGCTACCCACGATATTTTCAGGGCAAGGGAGGTCGCAACACATATCGGAATTATGAAACAGGGAAATCTCGTAACGATTATTGAAGCTGATAAAATTTCAGCCAATGAATTGGAAGATTTGTATTTACAAACGGTTTAAAAGGAAAGTATTCCATCATCATAAAATGAAACATCTATTTATATTTCTACTATTAATCAGTTCACCCTTTTTACAATCTCAAACGATTAATAAAAAACCCCTGGACAGCGTCGCAAAAGATTCTATTGAAATTGAGGCCAAACGAAACGAATTGCAGACTGTTGAGATTACAGGCCGCTCGACAAAAAAATACAACAGCGATTATTCTTTTGCAGCCACAAAAACAGCTGCATTAAACAAAGATATTCCCCAATCTATATCCACAGTAACCAAGGAATTAATTGCAGATAAAGCTGCTTTTTATCTCGCCGATGCTGTAAAAATGACAAGTGGCGTTATTCCGGCAAGTTATTACAACCAATACACAATTCGCGGAATTAGTCAAAATGAAGAAGGTCAAATCATTAACGGAATGCGAACAAGACAATATTATTTTCTTCAGCCATTAACTACTAATATTGAACGTGTGGAAGTGATAAAAGGACCTTCGAGTGCAACATTTTCATCTGTCGATCCGGGCGGAAGCATCAATTTGGTTACCAAAAAGCCTTTGGCGACAGACCAGAAAGAAGTGAGTTTAAGTGCCGGAAGTTTTAGTACTTTTCGTGGGACCGTGGATTTTACAGGACCTTTAAATGAATCAAAAACTTTACTGTATCGAATAAACGGAGCGTATCAGCAAGCAAAATCGTTTCGTGATTTAGTGGGCAATAAATCGTTTTTGGTTTCTCCCTCTTTCAGTTATATTCCGAATGAAAAAACCGCTGTCAATGCCGAATTAATTTTAAGCGACATGACCGGAATTCTGGATCGCGGACAGCCCATTTTTGGTGCCGTTGCAGGGGTTACGAATTTAAACCAAACCCCAATAAGTCTGAATCTGGGTGCTCCAAGTGATTTTTTTAAGTCGAAAGAACTCATTCTGATGACCAGTTTTGCGCATAAATTCACCTCCAAAACTGGTTTTAATGCACAATATATGAAGCAATCCTGGACAGAAGACCTTCAGGAACACAGAACCACAAATGGTTTTGCAGTCGACATGAACAATCAGCCCGTAACGAGTCTGGCGATGATGCAATTTGTACAACGCCAGCAATATTGGAATATAGACAATTTAAGCGCATATTTTAATTTTGATGTTAACACCGGAAAACTAAGACATAAATTACTCGCCGGATACGATTTAAGCAGCTGGAACAAAACCAAAGGCGGCGGGCAAAACGCTGCAAGAGGCTATTTATTAAACGACGGAACGGTTGCCAGTACTTTTGTTCCTGCAAATGCAGCAAACTATCAAACTATTACTGTTGATGGTACTGTGCTGCCAAAACCAAACGTAAATTTCTTTAATCTGAACAATCCAGTATACACGGTTAGAAGCCCTGAAGATTATACTTTGAATGTGAGGACTGCATTGCCATCGGCATTAACAACAACCAATGCTATTTATATTCAGGATCAGATTCAGTGGGAAAAATTTACTTTTTTGCTGGGATTAAGAAACGAATGGTTTAAAGACATTACCAATTACGAAACCAACAATGAATTAACCGTAAAAAAACAAGCTTTATTACCACGCATTGGTGTCACCTATACGCTAAATAAAGCGATTAATATTTACACTACGTATCTGGAAGGATATCAGCCACAGTCAAATACGGTTACCTTAATGCCCCAAACAGGAAGTTTACCGGCAGGCAGCTTATTTGATCCGCTTGAAAGTAATCTGAAAGAAGTGGGTATGAAAGCTGCCTTTTTTGATAACACAATGAGTTTTAACGCAGCAGTTTACGAAATCAATCAGCGCAATATTCTGATGAATGCCAATGAACCTGCAAATCCTGATTTATTGGTAACAAGAGGCGCTGAAAGAAGCCGTGGTTTCGAATGCGATCTTGCTGGATATATTACCCGTGACTGGCAAATTAACGCATCATATAGCTACATCGATGCCAAAATTGTAAATGATCGCGACCCCTCGTTAATTGGTGCCAGAAAACAAAATACGCCAAAAAACAGCGCCAATTTATGGACACGCTACAACTTCAATTCAGATTCACTTTTAGATGATTTTGGTATTGGTTTGGGAATGCAGTATCAAAGCAGCAAAATCCCTTGGTTTACCAGAGATTTTACACTTCCGGATTTTACCGTTTTTGATGCGGCTTTGTATTACAAACCCACAAACAGCAATATGCAAATCGCCATTAATGCGGGTAATATTTTTAATAAGACCTATTGGCTAGGTGCACAAAATTATCTGCGTTTGTTTCCGGGTGCGCCACGAAATGCAACCCTTACCTTAACTTATAAATTTTAATCAAGGCCATGTTTTTACACGTAGAAATTTTAATTGCAAAACACTTAAAAAATTCAGCTTTTAAGAATTCGGCTGTTTTTATAATCACACTTTTTATCAGCGCCTTGCTTACTTACGCTGTTTTATCAGGCTGGGAAAATTACACCAATCAAAACGAAACGAGTGCAAAATATCAACATGAATCCCGGGAAGACTGGCTAAAAAACCCAGATAAAAACCCACACAGAATGGCGCATTACGGCAATTTTGCTTTTCGAAAAAGTACGCCGTTAAGTGTTTTTGAGTTTGGAATGGAACCTTTTTTTGGGAATGCTATTTTTCTTGAAGCCCACAAACAAAACACAGCTAATTTTTCTGAAGCAGGATTTTCAAACAGTATGTTGCGTTTTGGCGAGATCAGTGTTGCAATGGTTTTACAGATATTATTGCCGCTGTTAATCTTTTTCCTCGGATTTAATTCGGTCGCGGCCGAAAGGGAAAACGGAACCTTAAAATTGCTTTTGAGTCAGGGAATCAATTGGAAACAGCTTCTGTTAGGCAAGACGCTTGGCATTGCCTCGGTAATTATGATTCTTTTTATCCCCACGATTGTTGTTTTGGTTTTTATCTGGTTGTTGCTTCAGGATTTTACCATTTCTTCAGATGAAACCTTGAAAATATTTTTGTTTATCGGATTTCATTTTCTGTATTTGATGTTCTTCTGTTTTATTGCAGTCCTGATTTCTGCTATAAGCAAAACATCCAAAAAAGCATTAATTTCCCTTATCGGAATCTGGCTGCTTTTTACGATTATTTTGCCACGGGTTACACAGGCGGCTGGGGCTTATATTTATGAAGCACCGTCGAAAATTCAATTCAACAGCAATATCGAAAAAGATATTCTGAAACAAGGCGATAGCCATAACCCGAATGACTTACATTATAAAGCCATAAAAGATTCTTTACTGACACTTTACAAAGTCGATTCGGTTCAGAAACTACCTTTTAATTATTCCGGTTTCGTAATGACCCAGGGTGAAAAAATAAGTTCTAATATCTATAATAAACATTTGGACACTTTGCTTCATGTCTATCAAAAACAAAACAGTTTTTCCAGAGCCATGTCATTTTTAAATCCGTATATCGCCATGAAAAATCTTTCGATGGCTTTATCCAACACTGATTATGATTCGTATATCGATTTTCAGAAACAGGCCGAAACGTATCGTTATGATATGGCACAAAAAATGAATGCTTTACAAATTAAATACATTAGTAATGATAAAAGTAAACCAGCCATAATTGATAAAGACCATTGGGCAGAAGTACAGGAATTTCATTATGAACCAAAAGGAGTCCAAGCAATTCTAAAGAACGAAATCACTTCGATTGTTTCCATTTTTCTATGGATTAGCCTGCTGTTTGTTTTTATCAAAATAGCATCAAAAAAACTTAAAGCCATTTAACATGTTATCATTATTATTTAAAAATTTCATTCGGTCTAAAGGAACAAAAATTGGATTGTTGTTTCTCTTTTTCATCGGATTTATAAGCCTTTTAATTGGAAAACAATTCCAGGAAAAACAAGCTAAAAATATAACCGAAGCTTCTGTATACCAAAAAGAGCATATTGCAAGAAATGCTGCTTTTCATAAAGACGAAATTGGGCTTCTGCTCTATTATATCAAGTTTTCATTGGTAAATAAAACGTTTCCGATAAACAGTCTTGCAATTGGACAACGCGATGTAAATCCGTCAATTCAAAGTGTTACAATTCGTGGTTTAGAAGCTCAGAAATATGATTCAGAACTCAATAATCCGAGTAATCTTTTGCTGGGAAATATTGATTTTAGTTTTGTTCTTGTTTATCTTTTTCCTCTTTTAATCATCGCTTTTACGTACAATATTGTTTCTGAAGAAAAAGAAAGCGGAACCTGGAAAATAGTAGCCACACAAACCGACAATACATTTTTGTATATTACTAAACTATTCTATATTAGAATTTTAAGCTTAATAGTTTTGTTTACCCTTGTTCTGCTTATTGCACTCTTCCTTTTGAATATCCCATTAGACAAATCACTTTTTACATTTTACACCATAAGTGTTTTGTATATTCTTTTTTGGTTTGCCGTTTGCTTTTACATCGTTTCATTGCAAAAAAATTCAAATTTTAATGCCGTGATTTTATTAACGATATGGCTTTTTCTTATTATCATTTTACCGGCAACAATCAATACCTATATTGTCAATAAATATCCTGTTCCGGAAGCTTTAGAATTAACCCTGAAACAACGAAATGCGTATCACGAAAAATGGGACATGGATAAAAAAGCTACGATAGATAAATTCTACAGTCATTATCCGCAATTTAAATATTATGGTATTCCAGACCATGAATTCAGCTGGCTTTGGTATTATGCGATGCAACAAATGGGCGATGACGAATCGTCAATTCAGTCTAAAGAATTAGAAACAAAATTAAAACAAAGAAATAAGGCTAGTCAGACAATCGCTCAATTTATTCCCACTCTGCATACTCAGATTCAGCTTAATGAAATTGCGAAATCTGATCTGGGAAACCAGCTTTCGTTTATGAAAAAAACAAAGGAATTTCATGAAAAAATGCGATTGTATTTCTATCCCAAAATATTTGACAATGCTGCTGTTGATCAGGAAAACTGGTCAAATTTTAAAGTTGAAACATTTAGCGATGAATCAAATAGTAGTTTTGCAAAAGCCCTTGTTCCTTTGCTTCTTTTCAATTTATTGTTAATTTCTTTTGGATGGATAAACTTTAGAAAAGAAAAATAAGTTATTTAGATTCGATTAATCATAAAAAAGACTGCATCGCTGCAGTCTTTTTTATTTATAATTCAAATATTGATTAAGCCCTGAACAAGGCATATTTGTTATTGTCATATAAAACCTTGTCATATGGCACCAATAATGGATCAATTTTTTCTGAAGAAGGATCAAATGTGATTCCGTTGTGTTTTCTGAACAAGTATATTTCTTTCAGGCAATTTGATAAACTCTGATGTATTTCAGAAGTAAATAATGGTAATCGTTTATCACCTGCCAACAAATCAATTTGGTAATTTGAACTGCTTTTAGAAAGATTATTACCAATAATCCTGATTGTAAATTTTGTAGTATGTCCGTGTTGTTTACCCTGATAATGTATTACCATGACTTTATTATTAAAGGTTAAAATTGTTTTATAACTGAATTAAATTAGTTTCCAAATTTCAATAATTAAAATTATAAAAAAAAAGCAAAAAATAATACTTGCTGCTATTAAATTATATTTTTTTTGGCATGAAAAAAGCCGTAATAATAAAGCTTTTTCAAAATCAATCAGTGTATTTAATTAACTTTTTTCTCGGATAAAATTAATTCATCAACACGATTAATTTTCTGTAATTATGGTATAGTTTCTTTTTCTGCATTTATTTCCAATAAAAAGGGATTTCCATTTTTATCAGACATCGTAAGATTCAAAGAATCCAATAAGGCTATTTTTTTGGATGCAGTTCCCTGAAATTGATTATAGGAAAGATTCATTTCAGATAAATGCTGAAGGTTTTCCAGATCTTTTGGAATTTCTCCTGTAAATCTATTATCGAATAAACTCAGGTTTTCTAAAGAATGAAGATTTCGTATCTTATTGCTCAGACTGCCTGATAACTTATTATTATTTAAAAGCAAAACTTTCAAAGTCGAAATCTCGTATAATGAGCCCGGCAAAGAACCTTCTATTTGGTTATTGAAAAGTGAAAGTATTTCTAAATGCTCTAAATTGCCAATATTCGAAGGCAATTCACCAGAGATTTTATTATTTGAAATATCTATAATTTTTAAATTAACCAGATTCGAAAATTCATCAGGTAATTTTCCTTTCAAATCATTATCTGACAAATCAAGACCGACAACTTTACCATTATTGATCTCGACGCCAAACCAGGTAGAAACGGATAATGCTAAATCCCATTTTACTCGCCATTCTGCACCATTTGCTGCATGATATATTTTAAAGAGAGCATCTTTCTCCCTATCAGAAACAGTATCTGCAAATGCAGGATATGACAAAACAAATAATAGTAACAAAAAGATTGTTTTTCTCATAGACTGCTTCAGTTATTTCGATTTCAAAATTATAGGTTTTATAATTACAGGACAAGGAATGTAGATAAAGTGTTAATAAGTAAAAACAAAAAAAAATACAGTCAAAATAAAAATATGTCTGGCTCTGAAAAATTTAATTAAATTTGATTTAACTAATTATAAAACCTTTTAATCATGGAAATTAATTTTATTGCACTGCTTATTGCTGCTTTAGTAACACTTGTAGTCGGGTTCATCTGGTACAATCCAAAAGTTTTTGGAACAATCTGGATGAGAGAAAACAACCTTACTCCAGAACAGCTTAAATCCGGAAACATGCTAAAAATCTTCGGATTGACCTATCTTTTTTCATTAATGATTAGCCTGACACTAATGTCGTTGACAATACATCAGTCAGGGGCTGTTGGAATGATAGGAGGACCTCCATTAATTGACAGTGCAAAACCGTCATTTACTGCATTTATGACTGATTATGGAATGGCATATCGCACGTTTAAACACGGGGCACTTCATGGCTGTATGGCTGGTTTGTTCTTTGCTTTTCCAATGATTGGAATTAACGCATTGTTTGAAAGAAAATCCTGGAAATACATCTTAATTCATGCCGGCTTCTGGACAGTATGCTTAACTTTTATGGGAGGTATCATTTGCGCATTTGCATAGTAAAACATATAAATCAAATCCGTTTGGGCTAAAACTCAAACGGATTTTCTTAATAATAACTTAAACAGAGAAAGTTATTGTAAATATTATCTAATTTTGAAGAAATTAGCTCACACCACTTGAATACAACTTATTCTTTCCAAATATATAAAAGCGCTTCATTACTCCCTTTAGAATGGAATTCGCTGACTACTGATAACATTTTTTTGACCAGGGAATATCTCGAAGTACTGGAAAATTCCTGTCCGGTAAATATGATTTGTCATTTTATTGGATTTTTTGAAGAGGAAAAACTTGTAGGGATTGTTATAACACAATTTTTGTTTGCAGAAAAACTGGAATCCTTTGGAGATCGGGATAAATGCTTAAAAACTTCCGTTCGCAATTTTGCTTTTAAAAACTTTGCATCACATGTTTTGTTTGTTGGCAATAATATGCTGACAGGCCAGAATGCTTTTGCTTTTGATGAAAATATCAAACAATCAAAAGCAATTAAAACACTTCATAAAGCAATCAATCAGCTTAAAAAAGATTTGAAAGCAAAAGGAAGGAAAGTCCATATTACCAGCATAAAAGATTTTACACAAAAAGAAATTGAGCCTTTGCAAGCTGAGTTCAAAAACAATTATACTTTTTCGACACAGCCCAATATGATTTTTGAAATTAATCAAAATTGGAAAACAGAACAGGACTATATTGATGCCTTATCAAAAAAATACCGGGATCAATACAAACGTGCACGAAAAAAATCTGAAGGAATCGAAAAACAAAAAATGTCTTTATCTGACATTAAACAACATGAAGATGCTATTTATGATTTATACTTTCACGTAGCCAAAAATGCCCCTTTTAATACTTTTTTCTTAGCCCGAAACCATTTTAGTTTTTTTAAGGAAATCATGAAAGATGACTTTTTGCTTTATGGTTATTTTTTAGATGAAAAATTAATCGGTTTCAATACCTTAATAAAAAATGGGGATGTCATGGACACTTATTTTTTAGGTTATGACGATAGTATTCAGCGTGAAAGAATGTTATATCTAAACATGTTGTACGACATGATTGGGTATTCTATTAAAAAAGGATTTAGAAAAATTGTTTTTGCAAGAACTGCACTCGAAATTAAAAGTTCTGTAGGTGCAAAACCCGTAAATATGTATGGCCTAATTACGCACAGCAATGCATTAATAAATCATAACATAGGTCGTTTTTTTAACTATCTGGAACCCAAAACCGATTGGCAGGAACGTAATCCTTTTAAATAACCTTCACTACATTATTATTACTGTTTAAGGAACCGCAATTTTTAATTGCTTGTGCAGAATATGGATTTCCAGATCAGTTTGTGCTCCGCAATATTCGCCATCAATTTGAAAATTTACCGGATAGTCTGTTTTTACGGTAGCCTTGTCTGTCGAAATAATTACAATATCATCTGAATCAATTGGCATGTTTCCTGTAATAATTTTTCCTAACAGAAAAATATCAAGACTTTTAAGAATAACCAATTCAAATTTTCCATCATTCATAACCCCATTAGGATTAATAGTCACACCAGTTCCATATCGCTGAGAATTAGCGATTACAATAATTCTGGCTGTATGCACAATAACTTGGTTATTAGCAGAAATAGTAGCTTTAAAAGGTTCGTCTAAATCTTTTATTGTGGAGTAGGCCTGCAATGCATAACCCCAAAATCCTCGCAAATTGCTTTCCTCGTAATTTTTTACCAAATCTGCATTAATTCCGATATCACTCAAATGAATACTTTTTTTTCCATTAATGCAAATCATATCCATTTCGATATAATGATGCAAAAAAGCAATTTTAAGATTCTCTTCAATTGTTGGCGGCAAATTCAAATCGACAGATAATCCGTTTGCAGAACCTGCAGGCAAAATACCAATAACCACATTGTGCTGCTCCATCGCCTCAGCAACCATCTTAATTGTTCCATCACCTCCGGCAACTATAATTCGTTCCGGCAAATATTGACTGTATAGTGATTGTATTTCTTTTTGGTCATTTTTTCCTGTGGTTTCATAAACTTGAAGATCAAAATGATTGGTGGCTGCAAACTCCTGAGCCGCATCAATTAAATCGGATTTATCAAGGTCTCCTGAAATCGGATTTACAACGAATATGATATTCTTTTTCAAAGTTTTTATTTTTAAAGTCAATTAAAATAGTTAATTTACAGTCTCCTATAAAAATACACAATTAATGAAACCAATCCTACAATTATATCGAGGTTATGCTAATGAACAAGAATTAATTGTAATGGGCCATGTATTCAAGAGAACATATGAGTATGATTTCCAGAAGAAAAACTTCAGAAATGCTACTTCCATAATTAACCAGTTCAGGATAAAAACACTGCAAAATTTTGACGTGTATCTTAAACTTGGAGACCAGGAAATACACTCAAAAACATTGGCTGATGGCTATTTTAAATTTTGTATTCCGTTAGAAAAAGAATTTAATTTTGGATGGAAAGAATATGAAGTCAGCATAAAACATAAGGCAGAGATAATAACTGCAAAAGGCAGTTTTATTAGACCGCATGCAGGAAATTTAGGCATCATTTCTGATATTGATGATACTTTTTTGATTTCTCACACGAAGAATATCTTTAAAAAAATGTATATTCTTCTATTTAAAAATGTAAATGACAGAAAAGTTTTTAAAGATGTTGTTCCGCATTATCAGGCTTTAAGTTCAGCCGGAAGAAACAATAAAGAGGAACAAAATGCATTTTTCTACATCTCCAGCAGCGAATGGAACCTGTATCGTTTTATTGTGAAATTTACCAAAATACATCAGCTGCCAAGGGCCGTTATTTTATTAAAAGATATTAAACGCGGTATTACTGATTTTTTCATGAGCGGAAGAGGTAATCACAATCATAAA
>CBFGNY010000125.1:0-13344 GCA_965650235.1 uncultured Flavobacterium sp.
GCTTTGCTTTTAACTACTAATCTAAAACCTTCACCATGAATGTTTAAAATTTCAACATCCTCATCGGCTTTTAAGTATTTTCTAAGTTTGGCAATGTAAACATCCATACTTCTTGAGGTAAAGTAGTTATCATCTCTCCAAATTTTTGTTAGTGCTAATTCTCTCGGCATCAAATCATTTTCATGCAGGATTAACATTTTAAGTAATTCATTCTCTTTGGGAGATAACTTTATTGGTTCTTCATTTTCAAATGTTAAGAATCTTAATTTCGAATTTAAATGAAATTTACCAATGTTGAATTCAAATTGAACCTGCTCTGCTTTTGTATCAGATGATTTTCTTTGAATAATAGCTTTAATTTTCATCAATAAAACTTCAGAATCAAAAGGCTTATTAAGATAATCATCAGCTCCTGCTTTGTATCCTTTTAAAACATCCTCTTTCATAGATTTTGCTGTTAAAAAAATAATCGGCACTTCGCTATTTTTTTCTCTGATTTCTTTTGCTAAAGTATAACCATCCTTGTAAGGCATCATTACATCAAGAATGCATAAATCATAAACATCCTTTTTGAATTTTTCAAAACCTTCCATACCATTTTTTGCCAAAGTAACTTCAAAGTCATTTAGCATTAAATAATCTTTAAGGACTGCACCAAAATTAAGGTCATCTTCTACTAAAAGTATTCTTTTATTAATATTTTCCATATTTTAATTTATTAGTGGTATTTTTATTATGAAGGTACTACCTTTTCCCTTTTCACTTTCAACATAAACCTGACCATTGTGGTCTTCAACAATTCTTTTTACATATGCAAGGCCTAAACCATGACCTTTTACATTATGTAAATCTCCGGTATGTTCCCTGTAAAACTTCTCAAAAACCCTTTTTTGAGCCACTTTACTCATACCTAAACCATTATCTTTTATTTTAATGAGGATCATGTCCTTTATATTCTCGGTAAACACTTCTATTTCAGGAATATCTGGAGAATATTTTATAGCATTTTCTAATATATTAACTAAAACATTTGTAAAATGTACTTCGTTAATTAAGGATGTCGTCCTTGCTGCATTAAAATGTTTTACAATCGTACCCTTTTTGTCTTCCAAAATTAAATTTACATGTTCAATCGCATCTTCAATTACATCATGAATTACAGTCGGTTCTTTACTAATATCAAGTTCTTTTTTCTCCAATTTAGAAATTCGGAGTACATTCTCCACTTGGGCATGCATCCTTTTATTTTCGTCCCTAATCATTTGAAGGTAACGAAATACCTTCTCTTTATCTTCTATAATCTTGGGATTTCTAATAGCATCAAGCGCTAAATTTATTGTAGCAATTGGAGTTTTAAACTCATGCGTCATGTTATTTATAAAATCTGTTTTAATTTCAGATATCTGCCTTTGACGTATTAATTGGTTTAAAGCACTAGTGTAAGCAATTATAATAATTAATGTAAAAATTATAGAGAGTATCGTAATACTCACAAGCTGTGACAATAAAAATTTCTTTTTATGCGGAAAAGTAACTGACAACACATATTTACTATTTCCCTCATTATCTGCAAAAACAGGAATATTATAAGTAGCATCCTTATCAAAATGAAACCCTTCTGATTTTATTTTTGTTGGACTGTTGCTACTGTATATTCCGAATTCAAATTTGGTCTTAACTCCATGTTCTGTAAGCTCTTTTTTCAAGATGCTTCGCAACTTTTCTTTCGTAATCCTTTCATCGATAGGTAATGCAGATGCATAATCTTTGTATGAAATTTGTAATTGAGCCTTATTTAAAACATCTAAATTTCCTTCTTTTTCAAATTTATAATCAGGAATTGTACTTTGATTTAAAACTGAATTATCAATTATACTATTATTATAAACCTCTGTCAGCCTTTTGGAGCTAAAACTTTTAAATCCATCAGAATTGAATTTCTTATTAAAAAGTGATCCATTAATATCATACTTTTCAGAACTGATACTGTTTTTGTAAACTATCGTTTTATTTGTTTTCGTATTTCTCTGAACAAACAAAATTTCTAATAAATCTTCTTTTTGAGGGATTTTCCCGGTACTGTCTTTTATATGATTGATTTTATCATAAAAACTATACTCTTCTTGTTTTTCAAGTTTATCAGACACATTGCTGATTACCTGTGTAACGTGGTATTTAAACTGTTCATCATTATTTTCAAATGAAGAATTGAACCAATATACCTGAACCAGAATTATTCCAATCAAGGACAAACTCATTAGCAAAACAAGTATTCTAAAAAATAGTTTATTCATCGAAACAAAATTAATATTTTAACAATATACTAAATAATACATTAACCAAATATTAACATTTAAGATTGATTTTGTTTAATATCTAAAATTTTAAGAATTTTAACAACTTCTTCTCTTGCTATTTTAAGGTCTTCGTTCAAAATAACAAAATTGCTTTTAGAAATCCGTTCCTCATCCTTCCATTGCATTTTCATTCTGCTTAAAACTTGCTCTCTGGTTGTTTTATCACGTTTTAAAACTCTTTGAATCCTCACTTCTTCCGGAGCGGTAACTGTAATAACAATATCACAATCTTTGTATCTTCCGCTTTCAAATAGAATGGCTGCTTCATAAATTACGTAATCATGATTTTTATTGTTTTGTAGCCATAATTCAAAATCATTTTTGACAGCCGGATGTACAATTGCATTTAACTGATCGAGTTTTTTACTATCATTAAAAACAATCTCTGCTAATCTTGCCCTGTTGAGAACATCATTTTCAAATAAAAAATGACCAAAGCCTTTTTTTATTTCTTCGATTACAAATTTTGACTGCATTATTTTTTTAGCCTCATCATCAGCAATATAAACCGGAATACCTATTTCCTTAAAATATCCTGCGATGGTTGTTTTTCCGCTTCCAATCCCTCCCGTTAAACCTATAATCTTTGTCATATTATATTTTAAAAAACATACGGGGAAATGCTTCCTGTGGTTTTTGCTTTAAAAGAATAATTTTTACAAAAGATTCTAAAAAACCCGTTCCGTATCCATAAAATTGTTTCCAAACAGCAATTACAGAAAGATACCCTATTTTAATGCTTCGGTTTTTAATACTGGATGTAAGAAAAATTATAATGAAATATACAAAATATATTTGTAATAAAATATCAAAACTAAAAATTAATAGTAAAAAAGCTAACAATATCCCTAATATAAACAATGTAGGAAAGTAAAAAGTTAATTTATTATGTTCAGGATACCAACTATTTAATATTGGTCTTGCCTTTCCAAATTTATTTACCTGAACAGAAAATTTTTCCCAGTCAATTCTTCTTTTGTGATAAACGAATGCATTTGGGAATAATCTCGTTTCAAAACCTGAGTTCCACAACCTGATAGACAAATCAGGATCTTCTCCAGGATGAATATTTCCAAAACCTTTTGATGCCTCAAAAGCCTTTTTAGAAATTCCCATATTAAAACTTCTGGGCTGAAATTTATCAATTTTCTCTGAGCCTCCACGAATTCCGCCAGTTGTAAGAAAGGAAGTCATGGCAAAATTAATTGCTTTCTGTATATCAGAAAAGCTATCCAAAGCCTTATCCGGACCGCCAAAGCAATCCACATATTTACTGTCTAATTCTTTTCGAACTTCTGTTAGATAATTAGATGGAATTATACAATCTGAATCAAAAATGATAAAATAATTACCTACTGCTTTTGTCATGCCAAAATTCCTTGAATCCCCAGGGCCTGAGTTCTGCTTAAAGTAGTATGATATATTTAATTTCCCTTTATAATTCATTACAACATCTTTACAAGGAATTGAGGAACCATCTTCTATAAGAACGATTTCAAAAGCTTCATGATAATCGGATTTGGACAAACTTTCCAAAAGTTCATCTACTTCATCCGGGCGATTATACACGGGTATAATTAGAGAAAAAACCATAGTAGAATATGCAGTATTAAAACGGTAATTTTATAAGTTCAAATTTTGCGCAAAGGTAAGTCATATTCATAAAAAAACCATCAACTTTTGGTTGATGGTTTTCATTTATAATGATTTAAATAGATTATTTGATACTTTCTACCTGAACTACTTCATTAGCTTCGGCATTATAATCTACTCCGGCGAATCCAAATCCGAAAAGATTTAAAAAGTCATTTTTATATCCGGCCAAATCTCCAATTTCAGATAAGTTTTCAGTTGTAGCCTCTACCCATAATTTAGCCACTTTTTCCTGAACATCATCACGCATTTCCCAGTCATCAATTCTGATTCTTCCTTTTTCATCCACAGGAACTTCAGAACCATTATATAATCTGTCCTGAAACAAACGTTGAATTTGTTCGATACAACCTTCATGAATTCCTTCTTCTTTCATGATTTTATATAAAAGAGAGATATATAAAGGAATAACCGGAATTGCAGAACTTGCTTGTGTAACCAATGCTTTGTTTACAGAAACATATGCCTTTCCTCCTATTGATTTCAAGCTATCTGTAATTGTAAACGCCGTAGCCTCTAAATCGTCTTTTGCACGACCAATTGTACCTTTACGGTAAACTGCTTCAGTTAATGATGGCCCGATATATGAATAAGCAACCGTTGTTGCTCCATCAGCCAATAAATTTTCAGCTTTAAGAGCATCGATCCACATAGCCCAGTCTTCACCTCCCATTACGGCTACAGTATTTGCAATATCTTCATCATTAGCGGGAGCTATAGAAACTTCAGATACTTTTCCTGTATGAAAATCAACTGTTTTATTGGTAAAAGTCTGTCCAATTGGCTTCAAGGTAGAACGGTGCGTAACTCCTGTATTTGGATTTGTACGTACCGGCGAAGCTAAACTATAAATTATAAGATCCACCTGACCTAAATCAGCTTTGATCAAATCTAAAGTTTCTCTTTTTATTTCGTTTGAAAAAGCATCTCCGTTGATACTTTTTGCATATAACCCTGCTTTGTGAGCCTCAGATTCAAAAGCTGCAGAGTTGTACCAGCCTGGAGAAGCTGTTTTACCTTCAACTGGTGGTTTTTCAAAGAACACGCCAATTGTAGCTGCATCAGATCCAAAAGCACTTGTAATTCTTGAAGCCAAACCAAAACCTGTTGAAGCACCAATTACCAGTACTTTTTTAGCTCCGGCAATAGGCCCTTTTGATTTTATATATTCAATTTGATTTTTCACATTTTGCTCAGCTCCCTTTGGATGGGCAGTCAAACAAATAAATCCTCTCATTCTAGGTTCTATAATCATCTTGCAATTCTTTTATTGTATAGTATTAATTCAACTTCAATTTTAATTTTTCAAAAATAGACATTTTATCCTTAACCCTTTTCATGTTGGCATTCATATTGTCTATAAAATTTGGGTTCAGTGCATTCTTAATCGCCAGCTTATAAAAATTATAAGCCTCAATATATTTATTTTCATATTCTGCCATTCTTCCTAATTCGCTGTTAAACGAAGAATAATCAACATTTTCCAGGTTTTTAAATGTAAAATCTATATGTTCTTTTGCTTCAGCATATCTCCCGATGTCTATTAGCAGATAAGTATAATTCAAATAAGGGGCAGGATATTTAGGCTCAAATTTCATAGCCAGCTTATAATGATAAATTCCTTTATCATAATTACTTAATTTATTATAATAAATCCATCCTAAATGATTGTGTGCTTTTCCAAAATCAGGATATTGAGATAAAATTTCCTCAAGCATTTCTTTTCCATCAGCAATATTCCCATCAGATATTAATGAATCCGCTTTAATAAATTGATTTTCGTAGAAGCTTAAACTTTCCATGTTAATTATATTTATATCTTAATTTAATAGTTGTTTTGCATGATTTAATGCCGAATCAGAAATATTAGATCCTGACAACATTTGAGCAATTTCGATTATTCTTTCGTCCTGAGATAAAAGCTTTAATTCTGATTGCGTATCATCATTGGTTGTAGATTTAAATACTTTAAAATGAGAATCACCTTTAGCGGCAATTTGTGGTAGATGCGTAATCGCAAATATTTGCATTTTAGCACTCATATTTTTCATAATTTCACCCATTCTAATCGCAATTTCTCCGGAAACACCTGTATCAATTTCATCAAAAATTAGGGTTGGTAATTTAGAATACTGTGCTAAAATAGCTTTGACAGCTAACATAATACGTGACATCTCACCGCCTGACGCTACTTTTTTCAATAAGCCAAAATCAGTTCCTTTATTGGCCGAAAACAAAAATTGCAATTCGTCTTTTCCATTTTGAAAATAAGTGTCGGATGCTAAAAGTTCCATTTTAAATCTAACATTTGGCATTCCTAAAGTTTCCAGTGTTGCAATTAATTGATTCGATAAAACCGGGATTGCTTCTTCTCTATTTTGATGAATTGCAGCCGAAAGAGCATCCAATTCTTGTGTCTTTTGTTCAATTGATTTTGATAAAACAGTAATCTCTTCTTCTATATTACCCAATTCTAAAACTGAATTTTCCAGATTAATCTGAATTCCCAACAATTCATCAACCGTTGTTACCTGATGTTTTTTCTGTAAATTATAAATCAATTGCAACTTTTGATTGGTCAATTCTAATTTCTCAGGATCATTTAATAATTTTTCAGAAGCATTTTGCAATTCTCTTGAAATATCATCAAATTCAATTGTTACACTTGTAATTCTTTCAAAAAGACTTTGATATTCTGATGAAAAAGTGGCAATTTTTTGCAGTGATGTTTTAATTTCATTCAAGTTATGAAATACTCCGAATTGCTCTTCATTACCAATTAACAATGATTTATCAATTGATTCTTTTATAATTTCAACATTATTTAGTTTTTCAAAATCAGATTCAAGCTCTTCCTGTTCTCCTGATTTCAATTTGGCAGCAACCAATTCATTTAGTAAAAAAGTATTATATTCCTGCTCTTTTCCTGCATCACTTTGTTTTTTAAGCAATGCATTTAACTTTGATTTATCTGATTTGTATAATTTTAGCAGTTTCTGATATCTGTCAATAATCTCTGAATTATTAGCAATTGCATCAATTATTTTAAATTGAACACTCTCATCTGAAAGCTCCTGAGTTTGCTGCTGTGAATGAATATCAATCAAAAACAAACTTAAGTCCTGTAGTTCCTGAAGATTAACCGGACTATCGTTTATAAAGGCACGTGATTTTCCCGAAGGAAGTATTTCACGTCTTATAATAGTTTCATCCTCGTAATCCAGATCATTTACCTCAAAAAAATCTTTTAAATTATATTTAGAAATTTCAAACTGGGCTTCAATTACACATTTTTCTTCTTTATTTTTAAGAGATGTTAAATCGGCTCTTTTTCCTAAAACCAATCCCAAAGCTCCCAAAATAATTGATTTACCAGCACCGGTTTCTCCTGTAATTATAGAAAAACCTTTAGAAAAATCTATGGTTAGTTTTTCAATTAATGCGTAGTTTTTAATTGATAATGAAGTAATCATATAGTTTTAAAAGTAAAATTATTGGAAGAAGATTATGGTCAAAAATTAAATCAATATTTAATCTGTGCCCATTTTGTTGAATTTAGCGGCGAAACTTTATTTAAATTCTCTGTTAAATCTGTGATTGTAATACTTGGCCCACCTGAAAAAACTGATACTATTTCATCTGATTTCGCATCAAAAAACACTCTTGTCAAAAAAGCATTTGGTTTAACTGAATTCAATTTTCCTATTAGCATCAATGAAGATTTTATTTTCTCTTTTGCGCCTTTTAAGTCTTGGTTCATTATATCTAAACCTGAATGATACATGAAAGTAGTTTGTCGCAAATCAGAATAAGTTGGAGCCAATATGTCATTTATCAGAAAATAACGATTTTGTACTCCATCTGCCTGAGTCCATCCTTTAGAACCTCCTTGTTGCGCTATGTTTGCGAGATTTTGAGCCGTTTCAAAATAAGGATTACCACCTCCAAATTGAAATGTATCTGCATCCATTCCTAAAATCATATAACTATAAAATGATATCATGGACACCAAATTAGATTCGTATGCAGTAGGATTGAATAATAATGGTTCAAATTCCGTATATCTGAAATTAAAATCCTTATCATTAAAATTAAAAATCGGCGAAGAATAAGTTGAATTATAAATTAATCGTGATGATTGTACTTGTATTGTTCCTGAAAACTGATCAGAATTATTTGAAGAAAGTGTAATATACATGGAGCAATTAATGCGCTCATTTTGTTTAAGAACAGATCCAGTCCAGTCTGTTTTGTTTACAAACTCAGACAATGACGTCTGTAATGTTTTGTAAACCTGTAGGTTTGGATTTGGCAATCTTTCGGCATTTATTGTAACTGTACAATTTAACTGTTGTGCCTGAGCAAAACCAAAAAACAAAAACGTTAAAAAAGTAACTAATTTACACATAAAAATGTTCTATAACTTTGTTTAAAATATCAACTGCAACAGATTCCTTTGATTTTAAATCCATCGGTTCTATTTTAAATTCTTTATCTATAAAAGTAACTTTATTTGTTGGTTTTTGAAAACCTGCTCCTTTATCCTGCAATGAATTTAAAACAATCAAATCTAAGTTTTTTTTCTGAATTTTCAACTTGGCATTTTCAATTTCATTTTCAGTTTCCAAAGCAAAACCAATTAAAAACTGATTTTTTTTGATTTTCCCCAAGGACAATAATATATCTTTTGTTTTTTCAAGTTCTATAGAAAACTCATCCGCAGCTTTTTTTATTTTTTGGGCAGCTACAAATTTAGGTTTATAATCTGCAACTGCGGCCGCAGCGATAGCCACATCAACATCCTTAAAATGCAAATGACAAGCATCAAACATTTCCTGGGCAGAAACTACATTAATGACTTTAACTAAAGAATTTTTAACTTTTAAATTTGTTGGTCCGGAAACTAATACAACTGAAGCTCCTAAATTAGCCGCTGCATCTGCAATATCAAACCCCATTTTTCCTGAAGAATGATTTCCTATAAAACGCACAGGATCAATTGCTTCATATGTAGGCCCGGCAGTAATTAGAATTCTTTTTCCTTTTAGAGGCAATTTACTTTCTAAATCAGCTTCCAGGAAAGCAATTATGTTCTCAGGCTCTGCCATTCTTCCTTCGCCTGACAAACCGCTTGCCAATTCTCCACTTTCTGCTGGAATCATTACGTTTCCAAATTGTTTTAAAGCTTTAAAACTTGATAGTGTAGAAGGATGTTTATACATATCCAAATCCATTGCCGGAGCAAAATAAACAGGACATTTAGCCGATAAATAAGTTGCAATAAGCAGATTGTCACAGTTTCCTGTAGCCATCTTGGATAATGTATTGGCAGTTGCCGGAGCAATTAACATCAAATCGGCCCAAAGTCCTAATTCAACATGATTGTTCCAGACCGCATCCTGATCATCTTCATTAAAAAAAGTGGAATGTACAGGATTTTTTGATAACGTAGACAAGGTAAGTGGCGTTACAAAATCCTTAGAAGCAGGTGTCATTATCACTTGGACATGTGCACCTGCTTTTATAAAGAGTCGTACTAATGAGGCTGTTTTATACGCTGCAATTCCACCGGAAACACCCAGTAAAATCTTTTTTCCGTTTAAAACTGACATTGTACTATTATTTGTTTGAACCTCTGTGGTAAGTTTTACCATCTAACCATTCCTGAACGGCTAAAGCGTGTGGTTTAGGTAATTTTTCGTAAAATTTAGAAACCTCAATTTGTTCTTTATTTTCAAAAACTTCTTCAAGACTGTCATTGTAAGTGGCAAACTCTTCTAATTTTTCAGTCAATTCTTTTTTAATTTCAGAATTAATCTGGTTTGCTCTTTTAGCCATAATGGTAATTGCCTCATACACATTTCCTGTTGGCTCTTCAATAACTGTTTTATTATAAGTTATTGTATTTACAGGAGCATTCGTCTTTTTTAAATCCATGACTTTATTTATTTAGTAAATTTTTGTAAATCTGTTTCAACTCTCGCATTCATCTCTTCAGCCTTCTCTTTGTATTTTGTGTCGCTTTTAAACTTCAATAAATTATTGTAAGCTGTTTTAGCAACATTCAAACGTTCTTCCATTTTAGAAGGAACACTGTTTATAGCCAGTTTATAGGCTGAATCATATTTGTAGAACAAAGCGTCTTCCTTAAAAGAAGTCCCGGGATAATCTGCAATAAAATTATCAAAAGCAACTAATGCCGATTTATAATCTGAAATAGTATTGTAACCTTTTGCATTTTCATATGCTTTTTTCTCCAATTTTCCGCTTAATATCTTCACAGCTTCATTTGCCTGAGCAATGTATTCTGAATTTGGATAATTATCAATAAAAGCCTGTAATTTATCTAATGCCTTAACGGTGTCAGTTTGATCTAGACTATAAACAGGAGCTAACTTTGAATAACTGTAAGCTCCTAAAAAAGCAGCTTCCTGAACTTTCTCACTTCGCGGGTAACCTGAAACGAAACTTTCAAATTGATATCCTGCCAAATAATACTGTTTTGTTTTATAATAGGACTGAGAAAACATATAAAACAATTTTTCGGCCTGAGGTTTCCCTCTGTAAGTTGGTGCTAATTGCTCAAAAAGCCTGATCGCCTTATTATATTTTCCAGCATCATACATTTTTGTTGCAATTTCAAATTTTGCCGCAACATCTTCGTTTTTTAATGCTTTTTGATAATCACTACAAGAACAAAAAAGGGCAACAACAATTAACAGCGATACTATTTTTTTCATTTTCTTACTTTTATTATGATTTCTTAGACAATTATGCCAAAGCAAAATCACACCGAAGTTTCGGTGGCAAATTTAGTTATTAATTTAGCTACTACAAAATATTTTTTGGTATAATAAAATAGGGATACTTTTATTCTATTTTAACGCTGCTTTTACAAATTTATCTAAGCGTTCTGCTAATGATTCATCTACTGAAACCAATGGCAAACGAACCGTATTATCAGCAATTCCAAGTGATTGGAATACATGTTTAATACCGGCTGGGTTGCCCTGCTCAAAAATCATATCAATACAATCTGATAAAAAATATTGCGTTTTGAAAGCCTCATTTACTTTTCTGTTCAGCCCCAAACGAATCATTTCTGAGAATTCTTTTGGAAAACCTTGTCCTATAACTGATATAACTCCTGCTCCACCAGCTAAAACTATCGGTAAAGCGATCATGTCATCTCCTGAAATTACCAGAAAATCTTTAGGAGCATTTTTTATCAATTGCAGGGCCTGGGCCATATCACCGGCAGCCTCTTTTATTGCTACTACATTATCAAATTCATTTGCCAAACGAATAACCGTTGACGGGAGCATATTACTTGATGTTCTGCCCGGGACATTGTATAAAATAACCGGAACAGGAGAAGCTTCTGCAATAGCTTTAAAATGCTGGTAAATACCTTCCTGTGTAGGTTTATTATAATAAGGAGAAACAGAAAGAATCGCTTCAAATGCTGAAAAATCCCTGCTTTTTAATTCTTCTACAATCTGCATAGTATTATTCCCCCCAACTCCAAGAACTAAAGGCAATCTTCCGTTATTTACTTCAATTACTGTAGCAATAACCAACTCTTTTTCAGATTGGGTCAAAGTTGCATTTTCTGCGGTTGTACCCATAACAACAAGATATTCAACTCCCCCATCGATCGAAAAATTAATAATTCGATGCAATGCTTCGATATCAATTGAAAAATCTTTTTTAAATGGAGTAACAAGGGCAACACCAGTTCCTATTAATGATTGCATATTCTAATTTATATTTTTATTTTATACTTTTTAAATACTTAAACAATTCGAAAACGAAAAGCTTATAATTTTCTAAAGAAGTATCTATCATCCACCGATTTATATTTTTATCTATTGATGCAAATCCAACTTTAAATTTCGCTTTTGATTTATTTGTAATCAGTTTCAAAATTGGTTTTTGAACATCATAATAACTAATCAAAAGATCAAATTCTGTTTCAATAAATTCAGTCAAAAAATCTACTTTGCTATCTCCTTTCCAATCTAAATGCTTTTTTGCAAAAGTCGGATACGAATATATTTTTTTGTCCTTAAATTTATTTCTGTACACAACGATTTTAATTCTTTCAGAATCAATCCCTTTTGAAACCAACTCTTCTACAAGTGCTTTTGAATGCCTGAATTCACTTTCGTCAATCAATAAACCAATCGTCTGTATATTACTGGTAAAGACTTCTTTTTTTACATTAAACAAATTATTTTTTAATGTTTTTTTTATAAAAAAATCCTTCAAATAATTTAAAAACATACTACTTTTACCAGATTACAAAATTAATTATTTAAGTCGCATTTAAGATGGCAAAACTAAAAAAGTATAACGGATTTTTAAAACTTTTTGTTATATTCTTAACATTCTTTTTTGTACTTTCATGCAGTAACAAAAATTATAATTTAACTAAGATAGAAGGAAAGCAACTTCCTGTTACCGAAAAAGACAATGAAACTCCTGAAATTGAAAATTTTATTAAGCCATTTCGTGATCATATAAATAAAGATTTAGATAACGTATTAGCTTATTGTCCCGAAACTCTTGACAAAAGCACCGGAAAATGGCAAACTAATATAGGAAACCTGATGGCTGATGTTTGTCTTGAAAAAGGAAATCAGGTTTTTAAAATACGTGAAAAAAAAGATATTGACTTTTGTTTCTTAAATCATGGCGGGATCAGAGCTATTTTACCTAAAGGAAATGTGACAACCAGAACCGCTTATGAAATCATGCCTTTTGAAAATAATTTGGTAGTCCTGGCTTTAAAAGGAGATCAGATTCTTGAAATGACAACTTACATTATTAAAGAAAAGAAGCCTCATCCGTTGTCCGGAATGACTTTTACAATTACAAAAGATAATACTGCCAAAAACATCCTTATTCACGGAAAACCTCTTGATAACAACACCATTTATTATGTAGCCACAAATGACTATCTGGCAAACGGGGGTGATAGCATGAACTTTTTCTTAAAAGCAGTTCATAAATATGATTTGGATTATAAACTTCGAAATGTACTTATCGATTATTTTAAGGAAGTAGATACAATTCCGGTACCAAAAGATATCAGAATTACAGAAGAATAAGAAGTTTGATTCAGGAATAAAATACAGGCGTTTTTCGCTAAAAATATACAAAATGAAAAGAAGAGAATTTATCGAAAAAACAGCTGCAAGTACTGCTTTGTTAAGTTTAGGATTGTCATTAAGCAGTTTTGAAACTGACGATATTAAGCATTTAACTGTTTTACATACTAATGATGTTCACAGTCATATAGATCCTTTTCCTGCTGATGATCCACGAAATC
>CBFGNY010000126.1:0-13317 GCA_965650235.1 uncultured Flavobacterium sp.
CTTCGAGCAGTTCGACGATCTGGCTTTCATTGGCAATGCCGGTGCCGAGCAGCTTGCAATAAACTGGTAGCCCTCGAAACCCTGTTCTGGACGTTTACCGCTGCTAAATCGGGATTTGTTCCTACTTTAAAGAAAATTTTAATTGACGCATTACCATCATTTGTTGCTGTAGAAGTCATGTACGTCATGTTCTCTACACCGTTGATTTGCTCTTCGAGCGGAATTACGATACTTTTCAGCACCACATCGGCATTGGCACCGGTATAACTTGCCGAAACATTTACAGTTGGAGGTGCAATATCCGGATATTGTGAAATAGGTAATTCGACAAGACCTAAAACCCCCAGAATTACAATGATAACCGATATTACTGTCGAAAGAACAGGTCTTTTTATAAATATTTTAAACATTTTTTTCTATTTTAAGTCAGCGTACACTGTTTCCGGATTTTGATTTTGAGGTTTAATTTCACTTCCTTCTTTTAAAGAGGCTACTCCTTCTAATACGATTTGATCTCCCGCTTTTAAGCCACTTTCAACTACATAATAATTTCCTGCTGTGTCATCAAGAACAGTAATATTGACATTTTTGGTTTTGTTGTCTTTTCCTACTGTCACTGCAAAAATCTTATCCTGAAGCTCAAATGTGGCACTTTGCGGAATAAGCAAAGCATCTCTTACTTCATTAGGAATTCTTACTGTTGTACTGCTTCCACTTCGAATAATGCCTTTTGGATTTGCAAAACGCGCCCTGAAAGTTACGGAGCCTGTTTCTGTATTGATCAAACCATTTATCGTTTCAATTTTTCCTTTTTCCGGATAAAGTGAACCATCTGATAAAAGCAATGAAACTGCCGGCATATTTTTGATTTTTTGTGCCAATGTGATTCCGGGACTTTTACTTTGGGTAAAGTTTAAAAGCTTCTTTTCATTCAAGGCAAAATAGGCATAAACGTTTCCAATACTTGAAACTGTCGTTAAAGGATCTGCTGTATTCGAGCTTACAAGACTTCCCAAACGAAACGGAATTGAACCCACTACTCCATTAACCGGACTCGTTACGGTTGTATATCCTAAATTAGTTTTTGCATTTACCAACGCTGCATTTGCCTGTGCTAAGGCAGCCATAGCATATTCATAATTATATTGCGCCGACTCAAGTTCGTATTTGCTGATAATATCTTTTTCAACCAAAGGTTTTACTTTATTAACCGCCAATCTGGCTGCGCTTACAGAAGCCTGTGCACTTTTAATACTTGCTGTTGCCGTTCTGACTTCCTGCTCATATTCAGGTGCATTTATTTTAAACAAGGGCTGTCCCACTTTTACAACGGCACCTTCATCTACAAAAATTTTATCAATATAGCCCTCTACTCTTGGGCGAATTTCTATGTTTTGCTGTCCCTGAACAGATGCCGGAAAATCAGTATACAATGTAGCTGATTTAGGTTCTAAAGTCAACGTTTTATATTCCTTTACTTGTGGAGCACCAACTGCCTGAGCTGATTTATCATTTTTATTCCCGCAAGAGGCGATGATAACAGACAAAGCAAGAATGCTTAAAAAAGATTGCTTATTCATTTTGATGAAATATGAGATTATCAATTTATTAATAAGCAAATAAAACAAAATACAAAACACAAAAAATGTCCAATAGACGAAGGGCAAAAGATAATCGACAGAAATAAGCTTACAGCCGATGGTTTTTAAACATAAATTAAACAAGTGTTTAATTTATGGCTCATCGGCTGTAAAAGGGTTTATGCAGAGTGTAAATCTATTTTTAGCGATTGGTTCAAAATCGCATCCGGATAAAGTGTAATATTGTCTTTAAAATATAAATTACAATGCCTACAACCTTATTCAGACCTTATTTATTACACATTCTGAGCTGGCTCCTTTTAGGATTTGTTATGTTGTTTTATATACCAATAGCCTGGAATGTGGTCCTGCCATCTGTCTTTTGGCTCTGGCAAATGATTATCTTAATTTTATTAATTGCTCTTTTTTATTCCAATGCCAGAATAATAGTTCCAAAAACTATTATAAAAGATAATACCTCTCCGTTTTTAATCTGGGTTTTTCTTACCATTTTTATCATGCAGCTTATCGCCTATTTTTATACTTCGGAGACGGATCTTCATATCAAAGTCAGCAAGGTTTTAGGATTCAGGAAATATAGAAATCCCTATTTTGACAATTATGTGCTCATGCTTACCTTATTGGTTTTAGGAATCAGTACAAGCTGGTCGATGCTTCAATATTGGCAGAAAGCGGCACAACACAAGCAAAAGCTGGAACAGGATAAAACAGTTGCAGAACTGGCAATGCTCAAGGCGCAGATAAATCCGCATTTTTTCTTTAATTCATTAAACAGCATTTACTCGCTAACCTATACTAATATTGAGGATTCAAGAAATGCGCTTCACACCTTAAGCCGAATGATGCGTTACCTGCTTTATAGTACAGAAGAAAGGACAACATTACTGAAAGAAGCTGAATTCATGAAAGATTTTATCGCTTTAATGAAACTTCGTGCCAACAGCAAATTGACCATTACAACTGACATACCAGAAAAAATACACGATTATCCAATTGTACCAATGTTATTATTACCTTTAGTAGAAAATGCTTTCAAACATGGTATTCATGCTACTGATAAAAGTGAAATTTATATTTCGCTCACCCAGCAGGGAAGCAACCTTGAATTTGAAGTAGAAAACACCTATTTCGAAAAGACTTCTACTACAAATGAAGGCGGTATAGGACTAACAAATACGAAACGCAGGCTTCATTTAATTTATCCGAACAAACATACCTTAACAGCAGGTATTGCTAAAAACGGGAAATATCAGGTAAAACTGCAAATAACCTTAGAATAATAATGACAATATTAAAATGTATAGCAGTCGATGATGAGCCACTGGCTTTAAAATTGGTTCAAACCTTTATTGAACAGACACCTTTTTTAGAATTGACGGCCAGCTGTGATAATGCGGTTGAAGCCATGACTACAATTAAGGAAAAGGAGCCAGATCTTGTTTTTCTGGACATTAATATGCCCAATTTAACCGGAATGGAATTGGCCAGACTCCTCCAGGAACAACCTGGATCAACACCAAAAATTATTTTTACAACTGCTTATAATCATTATGCTATTGAAGGTTATAAAGTTAACGCAGTAGATTATCTTTTAAAGCCTTTTAGCTATGAAGAGTTCTTACGTGCCGCCAGTAAAGTATTGCAGATAACTGAAGAATCTTCTAATCATTACCAGTCCGTTGCTGCTGATGATGATTTTTTTTTCTTAAAAGTAGAATATCAATGGATACGGATTTCCTTAAAAGATGTTTTATATATCGAAAGTTTAAAAGACTACGTAAAAGTACACCTTATAGATTCTCAAAAAACGGTTCTTTCGCTTATTTCATTGAAAGCTTTAGAAGAAAAACTCCCATCGGCAAAGTTTATGAGGATACATCGTTCGTATATTGTGCCACTTGACAAAATAAATGCCATTAGCAAAAATTCTGTTTTTATTGGAAAAACTGAAATTACCGTTGGCGAGCAATACAAAGAAGCATTTAAAACCATAGTTGACAAATGGTTAAAATAAAAACAGCAATAAAAATGGAAAAAAAATCAAACAAATATTACCTTACACTGAGTCTTAAAGAATATGCAGACGGTAAGACAGTACCCGCAAAAGAACTCGGAATAGAATTTGACAATCATGACGAAATATTTGGCATTATTCAGAAAATGAAAGACAAAAACCTATTTGACAATCCGTCAGAGGCGACACAATTTGCAATTGGCTTAAAATTATTCAGTGAGATAAAACTCAAATACCGTAAAAATCCGCTTTTTGATGAAATAAATGAAGTGTTTCCAGTCTTCATGAAAAAGTTGAAAAGTTTGTAATATCCACAATATTGTCATTTATACGAAGGAGAAATCACAATAGAAAATTCCGCAACAAAATCGACAATCTATGTCGATTTACGAATGTGATTTGCTTCGCCTGTTCGCTATCGCTCGGGTCTCGTTCCTCGAAATGACAAAAGTAAGACAAGTGCTAAGAACAAAAAAACGCTTCAGGGTATCTGAAACGTTTTTATATATAAATGAAAACCAATAAATTAAGCCTTGGCTTTTCTTTTAACCGTACATCCAATAGCTTTTGTCTCTGTAATTGTGGGTTTTTGATTATTTTTTAAGGATGCAATAACATCTTCAGCGTATTTTATTTTTTCAGTTTTCGTTCCTTCCGGATCATTGTCGATTGCACCAACATATTCAACCACATTCCCTTTTGCCGATTTTGAAATAATAAAAATATGAGGTGTACGCTTGGCACCAAATTGATCAGTTACCTTTTGACCTGCATCAAACAAATACGGGAAAGGATACTTTTTATTTTTGGCCTGCTCCTGCATTTTATTAAAAGTATCATCTGGCTGGGCTTCAGGATCATTTGGATTAATTGCAATTACAGGATAACCCTGCGCCCTGAATTTGTTGTCAAGATCAATTATTCGTTGCTCATAAGCAACAGCATAAGGACATGTATTGCATGTAAATACTACTATAAAACCTTTTGCCTTTGGATAGCTTGCAAATGAAACCTCTTTACCGTCAACATTTTTTAATTTAAAATCCGGTGCAGTGTCACCAGCTTTAAGACTTGCATTTTGCGCCTGAGAAAGAAATGCAGAAAATGCCAAAACTAATAAAAGAATTATTTTTTTCATGGTTTGAAATAGATTATAGTGTTTTATATTCAGTTAATAATTGTTCATATGTAAATTCGGTTTCCTTAAACTTTCGTTTATCTCCTTTTATAAAAATGGTTGCCGGAATACTGCCTGACCAGGAAGGATCTATACGGTCGATATACTCCTGCGGACTATTTTCATTCAGTAAAAAAACCTCATTTTTCAAGTTCTTCCTTTTGACAAATGGAACAACTGAAGAATTTAATTTTGATTTAAAATCAACACTAATCAATAATACTACCAGCTTATCCGACTTATGTTCCGCCTGAAGTTTTTCAAAATGAGGCAATTCCTTAATACACGGTGCGCACCAGGTTGCCCAAAAATTAACAACATAAGTGCTGTCTTTTCCAACCTTTATTCTCTCATTCAACTGATCGATAGTAATTAATTTCACATCCTGGCTATAAGCTGTAACAGAAAAGACCAGAAAAAGAAAAAAACATATCCTAAAGGCATTGATTTTCATAGATTCCCAAATTTATATTTTTTGCCTCTACAAATATAAACTAATGAAGTTTTGTCAAAAATTATTTACTGTTAATAAAAGTTAAATAGGTAATTTGACTAAATTTAAAAAAAATGGATTATTGGTGTTATATTAATTTAAAATTTATTTTTTGCTGAAGATTCTCTTTTTATAACAAATAAAAATGTTTTTATATATAGTTAACTATTTGATAACATTTAGGTTACTGTAAATTTATATTTGTTTCCTTATTTTGAATAAAACAAATAGTTATGAAATTCTTTAGCTTAAAATTTTTAGTTTCATTTAAAGAATGGCTTTTTCTCAGAGCTATGCATTCTTCATTCATTCATTAATTTCAAATTAAGGAAATCACATTTGAATGAATAAATTAGAGAAGTCATTTTTAAACAAAGACCAATTTGGAGAAGATTTTCTTTGGGGGGTTTCTACTGCTGCTTTTCAAATAGAAGGTGCGCATGATGCCGATGGAAAAGGTCTTTCGATATGGGATGTTTTTACCAGCCAAAAAGGCAAAATAAAAAACGGGCATCATGCTATAAATGCTTGTAATTTTTATAATTGCTACAAAGATGACATTCAATTGGTATGCGACCTGAACATTCCTAATTTCAGGTTTTCTATTAGTTGGTCGCGCATTATGCCTACAGGTCTTTACCCAATAAATCAGGCAGGAATAGATTATTACAATAAAATACTGGACTTTTTACAGGAATGCAAAATTGAACCCTGGATAACGCTTTATCATTGGGATTTACCTCATGCCTTAGAATTAAAAGGCGGGTGGACAAACAGGGAATGTGCAACCTGGTTTTCTGATTATGCAGAGGTATGTGCACATCATTTTGGTGATCGTGTTAAAAACTGGATGGTTATAAATGAACCTTCGGTGTTTACTGGAGCCGGTTATTTTCTTGGAATTCATGCTCCAGGAAAAAAAGGCATAACCAATTACTTAAAAGCCATCCATCATGTTACTTTAGCTACAACTGCCGGTGCAAAAAAATTAAGAGAAAAAATGCCTTATGCAAATATTGGCACTACCTTTTCATGTACCCATATTGAACCTTTTACAGATAAATCTGCAGATGTTCAGGCTGCTAAGCGAGTAGATACATTGCTAAACAGAACTTTTATAGAGCCTCTTTTAGGCCTTGGATATCCTCAGGATGACCTTCCGGTCCTTAAAAAACTTAATAATTATATTCAGAAAGATGATCTGGATAATCTAGCTTTTGACTTTGATTATATAGGACTTCAGTGTTATACCCGTGAAATTGTAAAATCTTCATTGCTTACTCCATACATAGGTGCAGAATTAGTAAGTGCCGAAAAAAGGAACGTCATATCGACTGAAATGGGTTGGGAAATCTATCCTCCGGCTCTTTATCATATACTTCAAAAGTTTAATTCTTACGAAGGAATTAAAAAAATCATAGTAACCGAAAATGGCGCCGCTTTTCCCGATACGGTTACAAACGGAAAAATCTATGACATTAAGCGAACACACTTTATACAAGATAATTTAGAGCAGTTACTTAAAGCTAAAGAACAAGGCTGTAAGGTCGATGGATATTTTGTTTGGAGCCTTACAGATAATTTTGAATGGGCTGAAGGTTATAATGCCAGATTTGGATTAATCCATGTGGACTTTGATACTCAAAAAAGAACTATCAAACAATCCGGAATATGGTTTCGGGATTTTTTAGAACAAAATAAGGAAATTATATAATGTGCTTAAAAAATTATATAAGACAATCAGAAGAATCATTTTTTATCTTTAATTTAAATTTTTAAAATAAAGATGGATGAATTTAACTACTCAAATCATCTGGCTATTTATTCTTGCTATCCCAATCGCCTGCATCAGCTGGACGGTTACCCACGAAGAAATATTTCGTGAGCCACGACAATGGTGTGTAGGCCGTTCTCAAAATGATAAAAAAATTTTAAGCAGAAAATTTTTTTACCTTTTTACCTGCGAATATTGTTTTAGTCATTATATCACAATAATTTTTATAACCCTTTGTGATTTCAGGCTCTTAATTATGGACTGGAGAGGCTATCTGATTGCAGGATTTTCTTTAGTTTTTTTAGCGAACGCTTATATGAGCTTATTTGCCCTGTTAAGACAGGCAATTAAAAAAGAAAAAGTAGAAATTAAGAAAATCGAAACGGATACTGATACAATTAAGGATAATTAAATTTAAAAAGATGTGTTAACCAATTGATTATCCTCAATTAATAAAGTTTCACAAATTAGGAGGCATTAAAATTCATTAAGTTTGTTTAAAAAACACTTAATGTCTTCATCAGGATTACATTTAATTATTTTAAGATATTCAGATGGTGATTTTCCGGTATGCTTTATAAAAGCCCTGAAACAAGTTGTTCTTGATTTAAAACCAGCTCCCCACGCCATACCTTCCAGAGACAAATCTTTCCAATCCAGATCGTTAATTTTTTCATTAAAATATTCTATTCTTTTAAGATTTACAAAATCCTGAAAATGAAGATTAAATTCTGAATTAATTAGATTAGAAAGATGGCGTACCGATATTCCTGTTTCATCAGATAAGTCTCGAATTAAAAAGTCTTTTTTTAGAAATAGCTTTTTATCTGAAAAAACAATATCAAGTTTTTTTAGATATTCTTCTTTTTTTTCCGCAGTTAATTCTTTAACTAATGGCGACATATTTTTACTTTCACCGGTTCTTGAATTATGACTTGAAAGATCAAAACTCTTAATCAGGCAATTTGAATCATAAAAAATTTGTGGTTTAAAATAGACCCAGCCAACTGTAAAAAACAAAACGAAAGAAATCATGATATAACAGGAGAAATCCTCCCTGTCAATCTTTTTAATCAAGAAATAATATACAAAAAGAGTTGAAAACAAAAACAGGATTGCTAAATTAAATACTCTTATCCAGCCGAATACCTTAATTAAATGAAAATCATTTTCTTTAAATGCTTTTGCATCATAATTTAAAATCATCATGGTTTGACAAAATGCATATAACATCCAAATAGTTAAACTTAACATTGAAAAAGGGCTATCAATTTTATTCGAAAGAAAACCGATAATAGATAAACCAAAATAACTTCCAATCCAGACAAAAATTATTAAGCCAAAATAGATCACAAAAGGCAAAAAATGTAGTAAATCATATTTTCTTAATAATTTATTGGAAAACAAAACATTTCTAACATATAGAAAAGCAGAAGGAGCTGCTAAAAAAATAAAAGATTTAGTTATGATAAAGAAGTTAGGTAAATTTTTAAAAGTATTTACTGATAAATAAAAGTTATAAATACTTACAACTGTCAGACTAAACAAAAACAATCCAAGAAAAAAACTTTGTGAATAATTTCTTTTTGAAAAAAGCACCAGAAATGAACTTGCAAAGCCTATTATTATAGCTAAAAAGAAAAAAAGTGAAAGTAAAATATTAATCATAATAAGCTAATTTATTCAAAAGAACCAAATTTACACCCCCTTGAAACTACTTATCCATTTTACCTATTTACTTATAAAGATAAGTTGCTCCACATAAAAATTTACAAACTATTCTTTACTGCAATGAGGAAACTTTTTAATATTTTTTGGATCGTAAAAATTTATTAATTTTTCAAAAATTGAGAAACTAAATCAAATAACCCATAATTAACTAAATTCCAATGCATTGACAGTATATAACACAAATCAAATATAAACATTTTGTTCAATAACACATTATAAATTTAATAAAATTCTTACTTAATTATTCAGCCGTGTAAATTCAGGAATTTAAATAACTTTTAAAATATATTACCTTTTTCTATACCTGCTTAAAATTTCAACATGTTATAAAAAGTACATTGCATGTGAAAGCAAAAAAATAGCTGTATTCCATAAATAATGAAATACAGCTATTAAGAAAATGATTTATGTATTTTTAAATTTTCAAAAAGCAATATTATTAACACGCTATTTGAGATCCCATAATGATCTTTTACTGGTCTCATTAGCACCAATACTCTTTTTATATCTGCATGCAGAATATATTTAAGGTGTCAAATCGTAAAGTTTAAGAGTTATTTTAATTTCTAATTTTTACTTCCCATGACTATAATATTCCTCATCTGACACACTTTGTAACCAGCTGCCTGAACCTTTATTTACCTCTGTAATAATAGCTATATAAGAAAATCGGTTAAAAGGGGTCGCACCATACCAATGTTCCAGTCCTGGCAAAATTGTAACCACTTCGTCTTTATGAAGCAATCTTATAGCTTGTCCTTTTTCCTGAAAATAACCTATTCCATCAGTAACTATCAACAATTGTAAACTCGGATTAATATGCCAGTTGGATCTTGCACCGGGTTCAAAAGCCACTTCTTTGATAACTGTATTTTCGGGATGGATATTACTGGTTTGCTTTTTATAGGATACTTCGCCAATCATATAAGTGTTTGGAACTTTTCCTTCTTCGATAACGGTGGTATATAATGTTGACATAGTTTTTTAAATTATTGTTTCTTAAAGCTATTCAGGTTTGGATGCAATTTTTATATAAAACTTATAATGAATTGTTTCGAAGCAAATTTACTTTAGTAAAACCAACCGCAGATAACGATAATCAAACAAAAAATTAAGAATATGAAACAATTTACATTCTTAATGATTTCGGAATTGTTCCGGTAAGTCTTTTAAAGTAATTATTAAAATAGCTTGGATATTCAAATCCGAGTGAATATCCAATATCAGCGATACTCCAGTCTGTATGTTGTAACAATGCTTTGGCTTCGCCGATAATCCTTTCGGTGATATGTGCTGTGGTTGATTTTCCGGTAACTTCTTTTACGGAGCGATTGAGGTGATTAACATGTACTGCAAGGTTTTGAGCGTAATCCTGCGGTGTTTTTAGCACAAGTGGCTGATCTTTTGTTTCAACGGGAAACTGTCTTTCTAAAAGTTCTAAAAACAAGGAAGTAATTCTGGAAGAGGCATTTTTGTGTTTAAAGAAATTTTCTGATGGCTGCATTTTCATCGATTCATGCAAAATCAAATTGATATAATTACGGATTAGATCATCTTTAAAAACATAATCTGTTTCCTGTTCTTCAATCATTTTTCTAAACAATGAATCTATAAATACTTTTTGTTCAGCGGTTAACGAAAAAATTGGAGTTCCGCCTATTTTAAACAAAGGCGATTCATGAAGGCTTTCTGAGCGATCTTTTACCTTTAAAAAATCTTCGGTAAAAACACAGGCATAACCTTCATACGAAGGCGAAAGAATATCCCAGGAATAAGGAATATGGGGATTCCCGAAAAACAAAATAGTTCCGTCAACTTCTATACCGCGATCGGCATAATGTACAAGGCTTTTGCTGGTATTGATGCAAATCTTGTAGTAATCCCTACGGTTATAACTAGGAATTTTACTTACATCACCATTTATTTCATAAACTTTAAAACCTTTTAGTTTTAAATCGTTAATTCCAAGTTCTGTTACCTGACATTCTATTTGCTCTTCCATTTTTCAAAGTTATGAAAATCAAACATACGCAATGCAAGTTTTTTTATTTCAGATTAAGATTTCAGTTATAATATTATCTTTGATAAATGTAAGATTTGCTGCCCGTAATAGATTATGTTTCAAGATATGTGGATTTGACAGATGATGAAAAAAAGCATCTGGCTACTTTTTTGAAAATCACCAAAGTCAAAAAAAGGCAATTTATCGTGCAGCCCGGTTTTGTTTGCAAACATAAGAGTTATGTGGTAAAAGGCGCTTTCAGAGGTTACTTAGTAGATAATGAAGGAAAAGAACATACGCTTTCATTTGCTATTGAAGACTGGTGGATTTCTGATTACAGCAGTTTGATTTATCAGGAACCTGCAACTTTATTTGTTGAAGCTCTGGAAGATTCGGTTCTTATTCAAATTGAATATGAAGATGAGCAAAAATTTCTGAAGGAGATTCCGAAACTCGAAAAATTCGAACGCATTATAACGCAACGCTCACTTGCTTTTCAGCAAAAAAGACTTTTATCGAATTTTACAAAAACTGCCGAAGAACGCTATGATGAATTTATGGCTAAATATTCGGCAATTGCAAAACGAGTTCCACAATATGCCTTAGCTTCTTATCTTGGTTTTAGCACCGAGTATTTAAGTAAAATACGTAATCGTAAAATCTCAAAAAGTTAAACTGGTTCAACCTTATTTCCTAAACCAGTTCATTTTTATTTTTCTTATTCTGTCCCAGATTTGCATTGTCAATATGGACAAATAATTTAAATTAATAAAAATGAAAAATACAATTTTGATTTCAGCATTTTCAATTCTTTTCATGGCTTGTGACAGCGAAAAAAAGCTAGGAGAAACTTCTGTTTCCATTGAAAGCCAATACACTATTACTGAAGCCGGACTTTATCCTGAGGGAATTGATTACGATTTTAAAAACGAAAAATTCTTATTTAGTTCTTTGCAAAAAGGTGCTATTTACGCAATGAATACAAAAGGTGAAGTGACTGCTTTTTCCACAAGCTCCAAACTGGTTTTACCCACGGGGATTTACACAGATGAAATTCGAAACCGGCTAATAGTAGCCAACGCCGATTTGGGAATTTCTCAAAGAAGCAAAGTAGGTAGTGCCGGAACTATTGCAAGTGTCAGCATCTTCAATCTTACTTCAGGTGAACTGATCAAAGAAATTGATTTAAAAAGCTTTACACCAAATGCAGGTTCCTGCCCAAATGATATTGCTGTCGATAGGAATGGCAATATTTATATTACAGATTCCTTTTCACCGATCATTTATAAACTTGACAAAAATTATGTTGCTTCTGTGTTTGCGACTAACACTTTGTTTCAGCCTAAGCCAAACGAATTTGGTTTAAACGGAATTGTTTTTCATCCAGATGGCTATTTATTGGTTGCCAAAACTGATACTTCCAAATTACTAAAAATATCACTTTCTAATCCTATGAATGTTAGTGAAGTAGAAGGAACAACTTTCAGTGCTCCTGACGGTATAGAACTAGACAAAAACAATAATTTGGTTATTATTGAAAACGGTGTAGGTTTAGGGAAAACATATACTTTTTCGAGTACAAATAATTGGGCGAGTGCTGTAAAAATTAGCGAAACCAATATTGGAAAAGAGGAGTTTCCTACCACTGCAGCTTTGGCTTCAGATGGAAATGTCTATGTCATTAGCTCTAAATTGGGCAAATTGCTTTCTGGAGATAAAAGTGAGTCTGCTTATAGTATTCAGAGGATAAATTAAACTTTGTTTCAGGTTCTATATTGTCATTGCGAGGAACGAAGCAATCTCTTCCAGAGAGCGACGAACTGTGTGGATTCAGCAAATGAGATTGCTTCGTTCCTCGCAATGACAAAACTTTGTGTACTAAAACCTGAAACTATTTCTTCAAGACTAAAGTCCCATCCTTTAATCCTTTGGCCGTGGCCGATAAAACAACTTCAGCTGCATTATCTTCTTTTTGAATTATGATTTGTGCATATCCGTTAAATAACTTTCGCTTCCATGATTCAGCAGGCGTTATTACCTGAATAATTCCGGGATCTGTATTCATCACATCCCAATCTTTTACTTTTTGTAATGGCGGGGCAATAATTTGAATATTGTTTGTTCCCTGCTTTAAAACACTGGTATTAAAAACATATTTCTGGTCATCTTCTGAGCTTGGCGCAATTTTATTTCCGTTGACAAAAATTACTGAATTTACTCCAATTTTTTTATAAAAAAAAGTAACCGTATTTGTTTTAAGATTGTTTTTTAAATCAAATTTACCTCTGTACACATAAGCTGGAGCCTGATTTTTATAATCCCTGTCTTTAAAAGCTTCTTTCCAATTATTATCAGAATCCGTTACTTTTTGATTAGAATCTGCCGAAGCCAGTTTTTTCTCTTCAAAATTAGTTATAGTAACAAGTTCAATATCATCAATAAATTGGTCTTTTTCTAATGATGTTGGGTTTCCGTTCCCTACTCCAAGAATTTTTCCTCCTTTTATAGAAAATGTCATTTCATGA
>CBFGNY010000127.1:0-13267 GCA_965650235.1 uncultured Flavobacterium sp.
AGGTTTCTGAAAAATAGGATGATTGGCTGGAATTTCGACCAAATTATTATTCGGAAATATCTTTTTGATTTCTTTTCGGATATATGGATCCATTCCGTAATTATCGTCAATATGAAGAAAACCGCCTCCGTTTAGATAATTTCTTAGGTTAGTGATATCAGTATCACTAAAAACGACATTTCCATGTCCTGTCATGTGCACAAATGGATAAGAAAGCAAATCAGGATTGCCCGGCTCAACCGTTGAAGGTTTTGCTTTTATCTGGGTATGAATATTCGAATTACAAAATCGTATTAAGTTTGGCAATGAAGTAGGATTGGCATACCAATCTCCTCCACCGCTGTATTTTAATAAAGCGATTTCTTGTGAAAAGGAGGTGAAAGAGAAAAGTAAAAACAGAAAGAATATTTTTTTCATAATAAATTATCTCTTTACGTTTAATTTGAAATTTCATTAAAAAAAACAACACTATGACAGGCAACAACAGCAGCAGTTTCAGTTCTTAAACGGGTGTTCCCCAAAGTAACAGGCTGAAAACTATTTTCAAGTGCCATTGCAATTTCTTTTTCCGAAAAATCACCTTCAGGACCAATCAAAAGTGTTACGTTTTCATTTGGTTTTAAGACTTCTTTCAATGATTTTTTATCGGTTTCTTCGCAATGTGCTATTAATTGTAAACCTTCATTTTTTTGTCTGATGAATTCTTTAAATGAAATCGCGTCGTTTAGTTTTGGTAAAAAAGTTTCATTAGATTGCTTCATTGCGGATAAAATAATCTTCTCAAAACGTTCTTTATTAACCACTTTTCTTTCAGATCGATCACAAAAAACGGGTGTGATTTCCTGTATGCCAATCTCTGTTGCTTTTTCTAAAAACCATTCAAAACGATCGTTCATTTTTGTTGGTGCTACGGCTAAATGCAAATGGAATTTCGGTTCAGGAGATTTTCTTATCGACAGCACTTCAACAATGCATTTGTTATCTGAAGCAAGCGTTATTTGGGTTTCAAACAGCAACCCCATACCATTTGTAACGTGTAAGATATCTGAATCTTTTTTTCGTAAAACCTTTATTATATGACGGCTTTCTTCTTTATCAAAAGAAAAAGTTTCAGTTGTTTCGTCAATATCAGGATTGTAAAATAATTGCATAATTAAAATTGAATTCGCGCTTTCGAAACCACAGCTGAGGTTTCAAAACGACTTGATAAATATTTCTGATACCCTACAATTCCTATCATGGCTGCATTGTCTGTTGTGTATTCAAATTTTGGTATAAAAGTTTTCCATCCATATTTGCCTTCGCTTTCTTTCAATCGCTTCCTGATTCCTGAATTTGCCGAAACGCCTCCGCCAATGGCAACTTGTTTAATTCCAGTTTCTTTTACGGCTAATTTTAACTTATCCATTAAAATCTCGATAATTGTATATTGTATGGAAGCGCAAATGTCATTCAGGTTTTCTTCGATGAAATTTGGGTTTTCTATTTTTTTCTTCTGAATAAAATATAAAATAGCTGTTTTTAATCCGGAGAAACTAAAATCCAGTCCAGGTACTTTTGGTTTTGTAAACGCAAAGGCTTTCGGATTTCCTAACTGAGCATATTTGTCAATCAAAGGTCCGCCCGGATATGGGAGCCCAAGAATTTTGGCACTTTTATCAAAAGCTTCTCCAACAGCATCATCAGTAGTTTCACCAATAATTTCCATATCAAAAAAGCCTTTTACTTTTACAATTTGTGTATGTCCGCCACTAATTGTTAAGGCTAAGAATGGAAACTCAGGTTTATCAAAGCCTTCTTCATCTATAAAATGTGCCAAGATATGAGCGTGCATATGATTTACAGCAATTAACGGAATTTTTAAAGCTAATGATAATGATTTGCTAAAAGAACTTCCTACCAGTAATGACCCCATTAAACCAGGGCCTTGCGTAAAAGCAATAGCTGTCAATTGCTCTTTTTGTACATTTGCTTTGCGTAATGCAGCATCAATTACAGGGACAATATTCTGTTGATGGGCTCTGGAAGCTAATTCTGGCACTACACCGCCATATTGGTTGTGAATTAACTGATTGGCTACAACATTTGAGAGTACTTTGTCGTTATGTAAAACCGCGGCGGCAGTATCATCGCAGGAACTTTCGATGGCAAGAATAAAAACCTCTGAATTTTGCATATAAAGGCACAAATTTTGAATTATATTTGACAAATCAAATTTTAAACTTTCTTTGATTGTAAAGGAGAAGCCAAAATTAAAGAATTTTTATCAAAAACAGCCGTTCTTTGTCTGTTCAAAATAAATTTAAAAGAAAACTAAAATTAAAGCAGCTATCAAAAAAGTAAAGAAAATAATATCAAGAACCCTAATGGGGCTGGTTTTACTTGTTTTGGTAATTGCGATTACTTTGTCCCTGCCCGTAGTGCAAACCAAAATTGCACATTATATAGCTCACACACTCAATACCGATTTTAAAACGAATATAAGCATCGATAAAGTGGCCATAAATGCTTTTGGTGGTGTTAAACTTAAAAAAGTATTGATTCTTGATCATCATAAAAAGATTTTAATTTACTCAGAAATTATTACTACTGATATTTTAAGCGTAACAAGACTGATTGATGGTGATTTGATTTTTGGGGATGTACGTTTGACAGGTTTGATCTTTAATTTGAAAACCTACAAAAACGAAGATGAAAATAATATCAATGTATTCATCCGGTTATTTGAATCAGGAAAACCATCCAAATCAAAAAAGCACTTCTTGTTAACAGCAAAAAATGCCTATATCTCCCAGGGTGCTTTTTCTGCAATTGACGAAAATAAGAAGACACCAAAGGTCATAGATTTTAAAAATCTAAATACTTATATCAGTGATTTTAAGCTGTATGGATCTGAAATAAATACCAATATTCACCGATTTTCTTTTTTAGATCATAGAGGTTTATATGTATCAAACTTGAGTTCAAAATTTAGTTATACCAAAAAAGAAATAAAACTTGAAGATTTAGCGATAAAAACCAAACGCTCTACTATTTACGGTAAAGCTATTTTAAATTATAAAGTCGAAGATTTTTTAGAGTTTACGGATAAAGTAAGGTTTAACGTTACGCTGGACTCGGCTTCATTGGCTTCAAACGATATACGTTATTTTTATAATGGATTAGGTAAAAACCAGCACTTTAAAATCAGGACTAAAATACAAGGGCCGCTGAACAATCTTAATCTAAAAGGGCTGAGATTAAGTGATACAAACGGTTCAAGAATTGTTGGAAACATAACATTTAGAAATCTTTTAGGAGATAAAACCCAAAAATTTTCAATGGATGGAAAGTTTGACAGGCTGACTTCCAGTTACGATAATTTAGTTGTACTACTGCCGAATGTTTTAGGAAAAAAACTTCCTAAAGAAATGCAAAGAATTGGTAAATTCAATATTGTGGGTACTGCAAAAGTTTCGACTACAGACTTAGAAACTAAATTTAAAATGGTTACTGATTTAGGAAACGGTCAGGTCGAATTGAATATGAATAATATGGATTTTATTGATAAAGCTTCATATTCAGGAAATATTGTTTTGGACGATTTTAATATAGGTGAATTATTAAAGAGAAAAGATATTGGCAAAACGACTTTAAACTTAGATGTTGACGGCGTTGGTTTTTCCAAAAAATATCTAAACACTATTATAAAAGGAGATGTTGCAAAACTGGATTACAATAAATATACTTATAATAATATTGTTGTAAATGGTAATTTTAAACTGCCTTATTACAAAGGACAGGTGTCTGTTAATGATCCTAATTTGAGTCTTACTTTTGACGGTTTGGTTGATTTAAGCAAACGTGAAAACCAATATGATTTTCATATTAATGTAGAAAATTCGGATTTAAGAAAATTAAAGTTAGTAAAAGATTCGATTTCGAGCTTTACAGGTGATGCTATTGTCCAGGTCACGGGAAATTCGATTCAAAACTTACAGGGAAATATTTATATAAAAAATGCTGTTTATCAAAATCCGCAATCGACGTATGTTTTTGATGAAGTAACGGTAAATTCAAGTTTTGATTCAGATAATTTGCGTACAATAACTGTTAATTCAACTGATGTTGTAAACGGAAAAATAGTAGGTAAATTTCAGTTTGACCAGTTAGATAAGCTGGTAATGAATTCTGTAGGAAGTCTTTACACTAATTACAAGCCTCATAAAGTCAAAAAAGGACAATTTCTGCGTTTCAATTTCCACGTTTATAACAAAGTGGTGGAGATGCTGTATCCTGATATTAAGATTGATTCAAGTACTGTAATGCGTGGCAGAATAGACTCCGACAAACAAGAATTTAAGTTCAGGTTTAATTCGCAGAAAATAACGGCTTCAAAAAATACCTTCGATAATGTTCGAATTCATATTGATAATAAAAACCCATTGTATAATGCTTTTGTTGAGCTAGATAGCATTAAAACGCCTTACTATAAAATCCGTGATTTTAATTTGATCAATGTAACATCAAAAGATACGCTCTTTGTTCGATCTGAATTTAAAGGAGGCAACAAAGGCGAAGATTATTATAATTTGAATTTATATCATACCATTGACAAGGATAAAAACAATATAGTTGGAATTCATAAATCTGAAATGAAATTTAAAGACTATTTATGGTATTTAAATGAAGATGAAGAAGATGATAATCAGGTGGTTTTTGATGACAAATTTAAAAATTTCACTATTGATAATATTATATTGTCGCATGAAGAACAGAAAATTGATCTGAATGGTGTTATAAAAGGAACTGATTACAAGGATATAGTTTTGAATTTTGAAGATGTAGACATTAACAAAATAACACCTTTGAATGATAAATTTGTTGTTAATGGTAATTTGAACGGAGGCATTAACTTTAAGCAAAATAAAGACGTTTATCAGCCTACTGCTTCTATTGAAATTGATCATTTAAATTTAAATAAAATAGATTTAGGGACTTTTAAGTTTGATATTGCAGGAGATGAAACGTTTAAAAAGTTTACTATCAATTCGTCTATTGAGAATAATTTTACAGAATCTTTCAGTGCAGAAGGAAACTTTTCCGTTCAGAATAAGGAAACGTTCGTGGATCTGAAATTAAAACTAGATGGTTTTAATCTTGCTACTTTAGGGACTGTAGGAGGTAATGTTTTATCAAATATAAGAGGAAGTGTATCCGGAAATGCCGCAATAGTAGGAAACCTTAAAAAGCCGGATATTAATGGAAGGCTTTATGTAGAAAAAGCAGGTATGACTGTTACCTATCTCAATACAGATTATGAATTAAACAACCGTACGGTTGTAGATTTAACAGATGAAAAATTCTTGTTTAGAAATAATCAGTTGACTGATACCAAGTTTGGAACAAAAGGCTTGCTGAACGGTAGTATTGAACATAAAAATTTTGGAGACTGGAAATTAGATTTAACCATAACATCAAAACGTTTATTGGCATTAGACACAAAAGATAGTGATGATGCAGCGTATTTTGGAACAGCCTTTATTAATGGAACGGCAAGTATAAAAGGGCCTACAGAAGCATTATTTATTAAGGTTGATGCGAAATCTGGTAAAGATACACAGATAAAAATACCAATTAGCAATGTACAAAGTGTTGGAGAAAAAAGTTTTATCCACTTTGTGACACCCAAAGAAAAATATAATTTAGCGAATGGTATTGTAGAGAGAGCAAAAAATTATAATGGACTCGAATTAGAATTCGATTTTGACATTACTCCTGATGCAGAAATAGAGGTGATTTTGGACAGGGATTCCGGGCACGGCATGAAGGGTAAAGGATATGGATCGCTGTTGTTTAAAATTAATACACTTGGAAAGTTTAACATGTGGGGAGATTTCCAGGCTTATGAAGGAACTTATAATTTTAAATATGGCGGATTAATTGACAAAAAATTTGCTGTAAGAAAAGGGGGTTCGATTATTTGGGAAGGGAATCCAATGAAGGCACAATTAAATTTGGAGGCTGTTTACAGAACGATAGCGAATCCTGCTGTTTTATTGGAGAATTCTTCATTCAATAAAAAAGTTCCTGTAGAAGTTGTTATTGGCTTAAGAGGCGATTTAACAAGTCCTGAACCCAATTTTGATATTCAGTTTCCTTCGGTAAGCAGTGTTTTGAAATCAGAAATACAATACAAACTGGATGATAAGGATATTCGTCAGACACAGGCCTTATATTTACTATCGACAGGTTCCTTTATGAGTACAGATGGATTTAGCCAGGGAGATTTATCAGGGACATTTGCCGAAACGGCTTCAAGCTTACTGGGAGACATCATAAAATCTGATAATGATAAAATCAATGTTGGGTTTAACTATGTTTCTGCAGACAGGCGTATAGGACAAGAAGCAGATGGCCAGGTTGTGGCAACAGTATCATCACAAATCAATGAACGCATTACCATTAACGGAAAAGTAGGAGTACCTGTAGGAGGCATAAATGAATCAGCAATTGTAGGCGATATAGAAGTACAATACAGGATTAATGAAGATGGGACAGCGAATCTCCGTCTTTTTAATAAGGAAAACGATGTTAGTTACATAGGCCAGGGAATTGGCTATACTCAGGGTGCTGGTATTAGCTATGAAGTAGATTTTGATACTTTTAGCGAATTGGTCAATAAAATTTTTAAGAATCATAAATTAGAAAGAACAACTAAAACTTCTAGTGATTTACCAGATTCTAGTTTGAACCCAGACTATATAAATTTTACAAACGCAAAGAAAGAAGCTGAAAAGAATAATCAGTCTGATAAAAAAGAAGAAAAACAAAAAGAAAAGACAAATAACAATAATGAAGGTCTAATACCTGATAATGATTTTTAAGCATATGCTTAACAAATAGTTTAATATGTTTTGACGTAGAACTCATAAAGTTTTTAAATTTTATAACACTTCATTTATGTATTGTTAATTTTACATTTTTAATTAAAAAATGATGCTTTTATTATTTTAAATGAATTTTTTGGTATATAAAAACTTATTAACCGAAAACGTTTGAATTTGGAATTTATACTAATTTATTATAATCATCAACTGAAAAGTGATGAATGTTTGCTAATTTTACACTTTAATACTTAAATAATGCCAAAAACAATAAAAAAAGTAGGTGTTCTTACCTCAGGAGGAGACTCACCCGGAATGAATGCCGCAATACGATCAGTTGTTCGAACATGCGCTTATCATAATATAGAATGTTTGGGAATTTATAGAGGGTACCAGGGAATGATTGAAGGAGACTTCAAAGAAATGGGGCCTCGAAGTGTAAATAATATTGTAAACAAAGGAGGAACGATTCTAAAATCAGCTCGTTCTACTGAATTCAGAACGCCTGAAGGTAGAAAAAAAGCTCATGAAAACCTTCTAAAACACGGAGTAGATGCTCTTGTTGTTATTGGGGGGGATGGTAGTTTTACCGGAGGATTGATTTTTAACTCTGAATTTGGATTTCCGGTAATGGGAATTCCAGGAACAATTGATAACGATATTTTCGGAACAAGTTTTACCTTAGGATATGATACTGCCCTAAATACAGTTGTAGATTGTATCGATAAAATTAGAGATACTGCGAGTTCACATAATCGTCTGTTCTTTGTAGAAGTTATGGGTAGGGATGCAGGACATATTGCTCTTAACGCCGGAATTGGCGCCGGAGCCGAAGAAATTCTTATTCCTGAAGAAGATTTAGGTCTTGAAAGACTTTTAGACTCTCTTCAAAAAAGTAAGGCCTCAGGTAAATCATCAAGTATAGTGGTTATTGCAGAAGGCGATAAAATTGGTAAAAACGTTTTCGAACTAAAAGATTATGTAGAAACTAATTTACCTGAATACGATGTGCGTGTTTCTGTACTGGGACATATGCAGCGTGGTGGATCTCCTTCATGTTTTGACCGTGTTCTGGCTAGCCGCTTAGGAGTAAAAGCAGTAGAGTCATTAATAGATGGTAAGTCAAATTATATGGTTGGTTTGCAACAGGATAAAGTAACCTTAACTCCTTTAGAACAAGCAATTAAAGGTAAATCTGAAATAGACAGGGAATTGTTAAGAGTATCTGATATCATGTCTACATAAAAAAACGAAGTTTATAGAAAATGAACTTTAATAGTAAAAATAAAAATAACAAAAACAAAATCGAGTAAAATGTCAAAAGTAAAATTAGGAATAAACGGATTTGGAAGAATTGGAAGAATCGTTTTTAGAGAATCTTTCAACAGAGATAACGTAGAAGTAGTTGCTATCAACGATTTATTAGATGTAGATCACTTAGCTTACTTATTGAAATATGATTCAGTTCACGGTCGTTTCGATGGAACTGTTGAAGTAAAAGAAGGAAAATTGTATGTAAACGGAAGAAATATCCGTATTACTGCTGAAAGAAATCCAGCCGATTTAAAATGGAACGAAGTTGATGTTGATGTAGTTGCTGAGTGTACAGGTATCTTTACAACTGTCGAAACTGCAAATGAGCACATTAAAGGTGGTGCTAAAAAAGTAATTATTTCTGCTCCGTCTGCAGACGCTCCAATGTTTGTAATGGGTGTAAATCACGAAACTGCAAAAGCTTCAGATTTAGTAGTTTCTAACGCTTCTTGTACTACAAACTGTTTAGCTCCTTTAGCTAAAGTTATTCACGATAATTTTGGAATTGTTGAGGCTTTGATGACAACTGTTCACGCAACAACTTCAACTCAAATGACTGCTGATGGTCCATCAAGAAAAGACTGGAGAGGTGGGCGTGCTGCAAGCATAAACATCATTCCTTCATCAACTGGTGCTGCAAAAGCAGTTGGAAAAGTTATTCCTGAGTTGAATGGAAAATTAACTGGTATGGCTTTCCGTGTTCCTACTGCTGACGTTTCTACAGTAGATTTAACTGTAAAAGTGGCTAAAGAAACTTCTTATGAAGAAATTATGGCTGTTTTAAAGAAAGCTTCTGAAAATGAATTAAAAGGTATCTTAGGATATACTGAGGATGCTGTTGTTTCTCAGGATTTTATTTCTGATAAAAGAACTTCAATCATTGATGCAACTGCAGGAATTGGTTTGAATTCAACTTTCTTTAAATTGGTATCCTGGTATGATAATGAGTATGGATACTCTAGTAAATTAATTGATTTATCTGTGCATATTGCAGGTTTAAAATAATATTTTATTAAGATAGAAAATCCCGTTATTTAAAAATAACGGGATTTTCTTATTTTATTGCGTCTTTAATTAATGTAAAAAACACACTTTTAATTAGACAAAAACTAATTTAAAAAACTAAGCTAAATGAAATTAATAGTTGATAGTGGATCTACCAAAGCAGATTGGATTGCAATTGATGATAATGGGAAAGTATTGTTCACAACACAAACCTTGGGGCTAAATCCTGAGATACTTGATGGCCCGGAGATTATCGAAAGAGTAAATGATCGTTTTGATATTTCACAAAACAGAAAAGAAGCGACTCATTTGTTCTTTTATGGTGCAGGTTGCGGTACAGACAGAATGAAAAAGTCCTTGACTCAGGTATTTCAGGAATATTTTGAGAATGCTATTGTAGAGGTTCATGAAGATACTTATGCTGCAGTATATGCAACTACTCCAAAGGGAGAAGAAGCAATTGTCAGTATTTTAGGAACAGGTTCTAATTGCAGCTATTTTGATGGGAAAATTTTGCATCAAAAAGTACAATCATTAGGCTATATTGCAATGGATGACTGTAGTGGAAATGTTTTTGGAAAAGAGTTGATTAGAAAATATTATTTCAATAAAATGCCTAAAGAACTGGCTGTAGAATTTGAAAAAGAATATAATTTAGATGCTGATTACATTAAAAACAAGTTATACAAAGAACCAAACCCAAATGCTTATTTAGCAACCTTTGCTAAATTTTTGATTCAACATAAAGATTCAGATTTTTGCAGAAAAATCATTTTTAAAGGGATGAAATCTTTCGTTAAAAATTATATCAAGCAATATGATAATTGCAAAGAAGTTCCTGTCCATTTTGTTGGGTCGATAGCTTTTTATTTAAAAGACGAACTTCAAGAGATATTTGATAAATATGAACTTAAGTTGGGGAATGTTTTAAGACGTCCAATTGATGGGTTAATTGCTTATCACATAGCTAATAAATAGTATATGATGGAAATTGCAATTATTGCACATGATGGTAAAAAAGCAGATTTGATTGATTTTTTAATTAAAAATACAACTATTCTGCAGAATGAAAATATAAGTTTAATTGGTACCGGAACCACCGGAGGAAAAGCTGAGGCGGCGGGTTTTAAAACAAGACGAATGCTTTCAGGGCCTTTAGGTGGCGATGCTCAGATAGCAGGGAGAGTAGCAGAGGGTTTAACAAAAATGGTTTTCTTTTTCAAAGATCCTTTGTCAAGCCATCCTCATGAGGCAGATATTAATATGCTCATCAGAGTTTGTGATGTACATAATGTGCCGCTGGCAACTAATGAAGCAACGGCACAGTTATTATTAAATGCTATTGCACTGCAATTATAGAAATCTCAACATTTACATTTTTTGGCAAACAAGCCACCTGAACCGTTTCACGTGCTGGAGCGGTTTTTTCATTAAAATAGGATCCGTAAATGGTGTTTATCGCAGCGAAATTATTCATATCCATAATAAAAATGGAAACCTTTACAACGTTCTCAAAAGTCATATCTGCAGCTTCTAGAATTGCAGCAATATTTTGCATAACCTGATGCGTTTCGTCATTAATGTTGTCAATAACAAGTTGTCCTGTAGATGGATTTATAGCTATTTGTCCTGAAGCATACAACGTATTCCCTGATAATACAGCCTGATTATATGGCCCGATTGGAGCTGGTGCTTTTTCGGTAAAGATTATTTTTTTCATATCAAAAATATTAATTTGTGTTGAATATTATCGGTTAGAAACACTTCGTTTATTCCATTTGATATCACTAAGCATTCCGGATTTTATTCCAATAAAGAAATTCCAGTTAGAATAGGCACCAAGAGGTGTCCAGTTAAAAGACATTCTCCAGCTTAATAAATCTCTTTCAAAACGCAGTTGGGTAAAAGTGACACCTTGTTGTACAAAATCATAACCTGTTGAGATTCCACCTTTCCATTTAGGGGTAATATCCATATTTGCAGAAACCATGAGGGAATTTCCTGAGATTTCTTTTTGCCTGTTTGAATTCGAATACGTTAATGAATATGCCAAAGTCATATCCCATGGGAGTTTTGAATTAAAAAACTCTGTAATTACATTTTCAGAATCTTCTTCGGCAAACTGGCTGTTTCGGGTATCATTCAGATCGGTGTTTGTTCCAAATAAGTCATCACTACGTCCTCCGTTTCGTTCACTTTGTTTATTTTCATCCTTTTTGTCATTCTTATTTGAAAACGAATAATTCAAAGTCATATTGGCACTTGTCATTCTAAACAAACTTCCCCCATTATTGATATTGAACACATTAATTTGCTGCCCTGAATTATCAATCGCATACGGGTTTAAGGTTGCGGCAAAATTGACGTTCATTTTGTTATCAAATAATTGGGTTCCACCGCTAACACGAACAGGTTCAAGAGCAAATGTTGTTTTTCCGTCAGCATTAAAATTGTAACTTGTGCTAAAATTTAAATTGTTTAAAAGCATTACTTTTTTAGGCTCTGTTTTAGTACTGTCTTTATCAGTTACCTTTGCCTCAAAAGTATTGCTTAAATCAAATCCTATTATGTTCGAGTTCGATTTCCCGGGTTGTCCGTAGACTCCATTTTCAAATCGTGTATAATCCTTATAAGTTGATCCGGTTGCATCTATGGCATAGGTGTCATAATATCTTTCAAAGCTGGGAGTGTAAGAGTACGAAAAAGAGGGACGCATAACATGGCGTATTGCTTGTATTTTCTTTGTGTCTCCAAATTTAAACGTACCATAAATAGTAGTTCCTAAACTGGAACTAAAGTTATAAGTTCTAAAGGCATCAAAACCATTAACTGTTTTGTCAACTACTGTATTTGAATTCTCGTCATAGGATTTGTTAATCGTTTTTGTTACCCAGGTTTCCTGAAAGTTTGTTGAAGCACTGGCACTAAAGTATTTAAATACTTTAAAATTGGTGCTAAGAGGAATACTGTGTTGCATTCCAATTTGTGCATTTTCAAACATTTGAGGTTTAAAAAATAAAGAATCTTTAGTCACGAAACTATTTTTACCACTCAGATTGTATTGTAAATTGATGTTTTTAATTAGCCCCTTTTTGACACCGTCTTTTCCAACAAAAGGATAAATACGATCAATACTTGCCTGTAAAGAAGGCAGGGTCATATTAATTTCTTCTGTTTGTGTATTTTGAGAATGTGTTGCTGTTAGCGCTATCCTTGCTTGCGGAACGGTATTAAATGTTTTATTCCATGAAATAGAAGAACTAAGAGTGTTATTTAAGTTTGAGCCAATGTTTGCCTGATTAATAGATTGCTTGAAATATTTACTGCTACCCATATTCACGGAAGCAGAAAAACTCGAATTTGGATTCGATTTAGAGTCTTTTGAATGTGACCACTGAATATTATAAATATTTTGTTTTGAATAATCCGGATAACCTCTTTCGCTGGATATTAAATTCTCAAATCGAAAATTCACATTACCCCTGTACTTATATCTTTTTGCATAAGAAGATTCAAACCGCATTGCATAACTACCGTTGGTATAATAATCTCCCAGGACAGTTAAATCATAATTATCACTTAAAGCAAAATAATAACCCCCATTTTGTAATGAAAATCCCCGGGTATTAGAGTCGTTATAACTGGGTATTATGATTCCGGAAACACTTTTTTCCTGACTCATAGGGAAATAGGCATAAGGTAATGCCAAGGGAGTAGGCACATCTGCTATCACCATATGGGTTAGTCCTGTAATTACTTTTTTTCCGGGAACAAATTTTACTTTGCTGGTTTTAAAATAATATTCAGGGTTGTCAACATCTGTAGAAGTGGTAAAACGGGCACCTTTTAAATAGTAAACCGAGTCGTTTTCTTTTTTGGTAATTTCTGCTTTAATTTTAAATTCTCCCTGTTATGTTCTTGAATTATAAATTAATGCTTTTTTTGTTTTTAAATTAAAAATATTTACAGGTTTACCTGTAAATACTTTTCTTTTAATTTTTATTTTATTTTGTAAATTTGTAATTAAATTTAACAATTTACATCTTTTTCTTTTAATTTTTAATAAAAAGGATTCAGATAAA
>CBFGNY010000128.1:0-13123 GCA_965650235.1 uncultured Flavobacterium sp.
AACCAAAACGCCATCAACGACATTCATCATTTGGATCAATCTTTCAGAATTTACATTTCCTTCGGCTACTCCTGTGTAAAAACTATCGCGCTTTAAATAATCCATTCGATCCATATCTAACTGGCTTGAGATCAATTGTAGCATGAATTTCCTATGATAATCGCCTTTAAAAACCTGAATTGCCAGACTTAATCTTCCGTCAAATTCATCATTGAGCTGATTCATAAACAATAAGGAAATAGCTTCATGATGCACATCTTCAACAATGCTTTTTTCCATAGCATGCGAGAAAGGTCCGTGTCCAATATCATGAAGTAAAATAGCAATATACAAGGCATTCTCTTCTTCAGGTGAAATAGCAACGTCTTTAAAACGAAGTGTTTCAATTGCTTTTTGCATCAAATGCATACACCCAAGTGCATGATGAAAACGAGTGTGATTGGCTCCCGGATAAACCAAATATGATAATCCCATTTGTGATATACGTCGCAAACGCTGAAAATATGGATGCTGTATCAAATCATAAATAAGCTCATTCGGAATAGAAATAAAGCCATAAATGGGATCATTGAATATTTTTAACTTATTGATTTTAGTCACTATCTGGTTATTTTTAGGTCAACAAATATAAGTAATTAAGTATAAAGAGTTTTAGGTTTTTAATTTAAAAAATTGAAATAATCACTAATTCTCAACTTAAAAAACTAATAAAATCAAGGATAATGTTGATAAATAAAAATTACTTTATGAAATCACATAAAGAAGTCGTTTTGAAAATTGATATATTTGAAAGTAACAAAAATTTAGAAAATCATGAGAATAGAAACCGAGCTTAAATTAGGCTTTAAAGATGTGATGATCAGACCCAAAAGATCAACTTTAAAAAGCAGGTCTGAAGTATCTTTAGGAAGGAATTTTAAATTTTTGCACAGTACAACGTTATGGACAGGAATTCCTATTATGGCAGCCAATATGGATACTGTGGGCACTTTTGAAATGGCTGCTGTTTTAGCCAAAGAAAAACTTTTTACTGCGATTCACAAGCATTATTCACTTCAGGAATGGAATGATTTTTTGAAAGATGTAACCTCAGATTTCTTTGATTATATTGCTGTCAGTACGGGAACCGGAAAGGAAGATGCCTCTAAAGTTGCTGAAATTATCAAAGCAAATCCGTCACTAAAATTTATTTGTATTGATGTAGCCAACGGATATTCAGAACATTTTGTCCAGTTTTTAAAACAAACACGAAAACAATATCCTGATAAAATTATCATTGCCGGGAATGTGGTAACAGGCGAAATGACGGAAGAATTATTATTGGCCGGAGCTGATATAGTAAAAGTCGGAATTGGTCCCGGATCCGTTTGTACAACACGTGTAAAAACAGGTGTTGGATATCCGCAGCTTTCAGCCATTATTGAATGTGCCGATGCTGCTCATGGTTTGGGCGGACATATTATTAGCGATGGAGGATGCAGTACACCAGGCGATGTTGCGAAAGCCTTTGGCGCAGGATCCGATTTTGTTATGCTTGGCGGCATGCTAGCCGGACATACTGAAAGTGGAGGTGAATTGATTGAAGTAAATGGAGAAAAATTCAAACAATTTTACGGAATGAGTTCAACTACAGCAATGGAAAAACATGTTGGCGGAGTTGCAGAATACAGGGCTAGTGAAGGAAAAACGGTTCAGGTTCCCTTTAAAGGTAAAGTAATCAATACTGTGTTGGATATTTTAGGAGGTTTACGAAGTACCTGTACTTATGTTGGGGCTTCAAGACTGAAGGAACTGACTAAGCGAACAACGTTTATAAGAGTAAGTGAACAGGAAAATCAAGTTTTTACAAAATAATATTATAATACATTCTAAAATTGAACATGATTACAATTTCTCAAGCAACAGCAGAAGACATCAAAACCATTCAGGAAATCACATATATAACATGGCCAATTACGTATGGCAAAATTCTATCTAAAGAACAATTAGATTATATGCTTGATTTATTTTATTCTGATGCAGCTTTAAATGATCAATTTGAGAAAAAAGAACAATTATTTTATTTGATTTCAGAAGATGAAGCAACTTTGGGTTTCATTGGAATTGAACATAATTATAAGAATGAGTCTGTAACAAAAATTCATAAGATATATATCTTACCCGAAACACAAGGGAAAGGCATTGGAAAAAAAGTAATTGAAAAGATTGAAAAATTGGCCTTAGAAAACCATTCAATTGCTTTGTTTTTAAATGTAAACAGATCCAATTCAGCTTTAAGTTTTTATAAAAAATTAGGCTTTAAAGTTATTGATGAGGTCAATATTGATATTGGTAAAGGCTATCTAATGGAAGATTATGTGATGGAAAAGAAGTTATAATCAATTTATAACAACATCATGTTTAAACAATAAACCTTTTACTTCATTCAAAGAAAAAATAGCTTTTTTAAGTTTAGTTTTGGATGGGTCAATCGTATAATTATAGCTTGTTTTAAAATCGGCTTTGATCGCAATTGCTTTATTAAATTCAGACCGATACAAATCACAATTATCAAAAATCACGCTTGTAAGATCTGTGGCCATAAAATCGACGGCAACTAGACTGCAATCTGTAAAAGTTGTTCCTTTTATTTTTAAAGTATAAAATTTAGAGAAATCTAAAATGCAATTGTTAAAATGAATTTCGAAAATGAGTTTGTCACACATGGCAAAATTGACATCTTTAATTTCACATCGATTAAAAGCTGCCGTTCTAAAAGCAACATAATTGATTTTTGCCTCATTAAAAATACAGTCATTAAAGATACAGTCAATAAAAGTAACAGCTAAAAAAGTACAGGCAGAAAAATTACAATTATTAAAAACACAACTTTCAAAATCCTTGAAATTAGCCCCATCCCTATCGTAAATGATGCTATTATATTCTTTATCAAGGAAATATTGACTTGTCATTAAAGATCAATTGTTATTAAATTTAAATAAATCATTATGGATGAATTCCATAGTTAACTTTAGCATACTAAAGTCTATAAGTTGCAGTACTTATATTAACCACAAATTACTCAAATTAGCGCTAATTAATTTGTGAAAATTTGTGTAATTTGTGGTTAAAATATTTTTAGAAATTACTAATTATTTTTTATGTACTCTTCGTAAAAGGAAAATAGCAATCACAAAAAAGATTCCTAAAAATACGATAGCCAATTGAGGGCTTCCCGTAATCTGATCGATAATTCCATAAAGACACATTCCGATTACGATTCCTATTTTTTCGGCTACATCATAAAAACTAAAAAAAGATGCAGTATCTTCTGTTTCTGGCAATAATTTTGAATATGTTGAACGTGATAAAGCCTGAATTCCCCCCATTACAAATCCGGCCACTGTAGCCATTACATAAAAATGCATCGGTAAAGTAATGAAGAAAGCCAAAGCACAAAAAACTGCCCAAATGCTATTGATTACGATTAAGGTTGGAACATTCCCGAATTTTTCTGAAGCCCTTGAAGTTAATACAGCTCCGACAACTGCAACCAATTGTATAATTAAAATGCAGATGATCAATCCTATTGTACTTTCTTCTTTAGAAGCCCAAGTAATTTCCTGAGCGCCAAAGTATGTAGCCACAAGCATAACGGTCTGAACAGCCATACTTGATACGAAAAAACCACCTAAATATCTTCTTAAAGGAATATTATCTTTCAATATAGCCCAAACCTTCTTTAATTCTTTAAAACCATTAAATACAACATCATTGGATAACTTTTTATTGGTTTCTTTACTTCCTTTAGGCAAAAAATAATAGCTGTACTGACTAAATAAAATCCACCATACTCCTACCATTACGAAAGAATATCGCATAGCTTTCATAGCTGCTTCACCATCTGTTCCCGTAATTCCAAAAACTTTTGGTTTCATAATCATCGCCAGATTGATAATAAGCAAAATAACACTCCCAATATATCCTAAGGAATATCCTTTGGCACTGATTTTATCCTGCTGTTCCGGAAATGCAATATCCGGCAAATATGAATTATAGAAAACCAAACTTCCCCAGTAACCAATAAGTCCAAGAAAGTAAAATAATAATCCGATGTAAATGTTTTCAAGGTTGAACCAATACAGCCCCATGCAGGATAAAGCTCCAACATAGCAGAAAAATTTCATGAACGCCTTTTTATTGCCAACATAATCTGCAATACCGGATAATAACGGTGAAAAAAAGGCCACAAAAACAAAAGCAAATGCTGTAACAAAACTAATCAGGGCTGAATTTTTCAATTCCATTCCGAAAACTTCGATGTAATGTCCTCGCTCAGAAAATAAGGCTTCATAAAAGATAGGAAATACAGCGGATGCAATTGTAAGCGTGTAAACTGAATTTGCCCAATCGTAAAAAGCCCAGGCATTCAATAATTTTTTACTCCCTTTTGGTAAGTTGGTCATGGTTTTGGTTTTGACGGCTAATTTATTTATTTTTTCTTATAAACATCATTAATGTTCATTAATAAATAATGAATGATTTGTTTGCACTCAAATTTTGTTATTGATGATGATAAGGCTCATTTCTTAAAATAGTGAAACCACGATATAATTGTTCTATAAAAAACAAACGCACCATCTGATGCGAAAAAGTCATCAGCGAAAGCGAAATTTTACCTTGTGCCTTATTATAAACCGTTTCTGAAAATCCATAAGGACCGCCAATTACAAAAACCAACGTTTTAATTCCGGAATTCATCTTTTTTTGTAATTCTTCAGAAAAACCAACGCTTGAGAAATTTTTTCCGTTTTCATCCAACAAAATTAATTGATCTGTTGGTGTCAATTTAGATAAAATCAACTCGCCTTCTTTCTCTTTTTGCTGGCTTTCCGATAAATTTTTTACGTTTTTAATATCTGGAATAATTTCTAAATCAAATTTGATATAAAACGACAAGCGTTTCATATAATCATCAATTAAAGTTTGCAATGATTTGTTATCCGTTTTGCCAATGGCAATAAGTTTGATATTCATATTAATGGATTTCTGAACAGCAAAGATAAAAATGATTCGGAGTCTATAGTATTAATTTTATTAGTATACCTAAAAATGCTGCTATTAAAATGATTATTGGTTCTGATATTTTTTTTATAAATACTAAACCGAAAATAGCCAAAATAGCAATTAATGCTGTCCATACATCAATAATACTTTTTGAAGCAATTATAATCACAGCTCCAACTAATGCCCCAATAACTGCTGCTGTAATACCTGTAACGAAAGTTTTTATAGATTCATTTTTAGCAATTTTATGAAAGTAAGGAGCCGGAATAACAGTGAATAAATAACAAGGCAGAAATGTTGCTAATGAAGACACACATGCACCGGAAAATCCGGCAACAATATATCCTATAAAAGCAACCGTAATTACCACAGGTCCAGGAGTTATCATGGCTATGGCTACGGCATCAAGAAATTGCTGTTCTGTCAGCCAATGGTTTTCTGTAACAACTCCTGCATACAAAAATGGAATTATCGCTAAACCGCTTCCAAAGACAAAGGCACCAGCTTTGATAAAGAAAATTGCTATTTTCTCTAAAGTTGTCATATCATCATTAAAAAATAAAATAGGCAGCATAAACAACGAGTATGTTTTTTTAGTTCTCCACCAATTTTGAGGCGATTTATAAAGCATATATATAAAACCTGCACAAATAAATAATAAAATATGCTCTCGTTTTGCTACCAGGGTTATAGCCAAAGAAAGTCCAAATATTAACCATAAAAGCCAATTATTTTTTAGTGATTCTAATGTGAATTTTCCAATAGATTTTTGTGTAAGTTTATAAGAACTCATTACTATAATTCCAATTACTGCCGCACCAACACCATAAAATATAGCCTGCAGCCATGAAAGTCCTCCGTAAATTGTATACGTAATACTAAGCAGAACAACAATAATAAAAGAAGGAATTATAAAAGCTAAACCAGCCAGTGTAGCACCTAAAATTCGATAATGTATAAACCCTAAATAAATACCTAGCTGTGCCGCTAAAGGTCCTGGAGCTAATTGTGCAAGTGCCAGTCCTTCTTTATAATTTTCTTCTGAAATCCATTTACGTTTTTCTACTAAATCTTCATGCATGTATCCCACTAAAGCTACTGGGCCGCCAAATCCGGTTGTTCCTAATTTTAAAAAATAGTAAACAAGCTGTCGTAAAGTATAAGTTGGTTTTTGTATCATTTCAACTTTCTTTAAAATAAAACTCCTATTTGAAATCCAATAGTAAATGTTGCCGGTTTATCATTACCAAATCGGGCAGGCAAAGGCAAAGCTGCATAATAACTGCAATTTTCACTTTTAATAAGTGTTTTATTAAAAACTGGCGTAAAGCCATATCTTCCCAAAGTTTCAAAAGCGACTCTTCCCGCAAAAGAAAATCCGCTTCCTAGAGGCACGAGGACTCCTGGATGAAAGGTTAAATTACTTGATTTACTTACTCCGTCTTCGTCTTTGATGGTTGGAACAATTTCGAAAGAAAATCCTACTTTAGAAGTTTTCCATAAATTGATTCCTATTGGAAAAGCAACAACATAATGCCCGTCAAAATTTGTTGTTGTTTCGCCTTCACTGAAAGTAACAATTGGATGCATAATACCCACATACCCATTTATTTTTGGATAAGTAGTCTGGGAATAAGAAGCTGTATAAATTAGTAAAAAAAGAAAAATAAAATTTGTAACCCGTATCATTTTGTTTTGTTTTATTGATTTAGACAAAACTACGGAGCTTAAAAAGCAACAAATAGGATACTATTTACTTTTTGTATCTGAATTACTTTTTGTTATTTTTTTTCTAAATGAAGAAGGATTTTCACCTGTATGGAGTTTGAAAATTCTGGTAAAATGACTTTGATCTGAAAACCCTGTTAAATAAGAGATTTCGGTTAACGTATAATTGGAATTTTGTATAAGATTAATGGCTTTTTCAATTCTGATTTTTCTAATATAATCACCAAAATTAAGGTCCTCAAAATATTTAGAAAACTCCCTGGATAAGTAAGAAGGGTTCAATTCTAAATCAGTTGATATTTTTTTGAGATCAAAAGTATATTGTGCATCAATCTGATCCTGAATCATTTCTTTTAGTTCATTTACCCAACCCGGAACTTTCTTTTTCTCTTTTCTATTTGTTTTTAAAAACTTTATATAAACTTCATGAAGCAAATTTTCAAAAGGGCTATTTTGAAGATGTTTTTGATTATACAGATGAGAAGCCCAGCTAAACAAAGCATCATAGATCACAATACCTATTTCTAACAGTTTCGAATCATCAGTAATATTATGTGCTAATCCGGCCGAAATAGCCCAAAGACCTGCCGCTTCATTCGCTAAATCATGCCTATCAGTATCGGCACCTCGGACTATTTTTGAAATTACAACAATAGCAGGATCATCTATTTTGTGTTTCTTCATTATATAATCAAAAGTACATTGATCTTCATAATGCGTGTATTCAACTCCCGGAATATCAAATGGAATCGCATTTAGCTTTTTTGCTTCTTCAATAACATTATCAAAAGGGACATAAATAAATTCAGCTTCATCATCAACAAATTTCTGAATTAGCCATGGACAGGCTAAACGGTCTATTTTAGGTCGTTCACGGGTAATCCACTTCATTTGTTACTTGTTAAGAATTGTAGCTTTATTTTCATAAATGGTTTCAAAATGCTCTACAATAGGAAACGGCTCATAATAATGATGCAGGATTATCTTCCATTCCAGATACGCTTCAGAGCTTCGAAAACCTATCGTATGGTCTTCAAGTGTATTCCAATCAACTAATAAAAGGTACTTATTTTCAACTTCCACACATTTCTCTAAACGATGTCCTAAATATCCCTGAATAGAAGAAATATATTTACTAGCTTTTATAAAATCACTTTCAAATTGAATGGCTAATTCTGGTTTTACATATAAAAATACTGCTTCTAATATCATAATTAATTTTTAAAAAATTGGCTTTCAAAAGCTTTAAATCTATTATCCAGATCTTTCAATAATTGCTTTTTTACAGCTGCATCCTGAATAAAACTGTAATTGATACTGTTGTAAACATATTGTTTTATTGTTGAATACGAAACATCAGAATATCTTTTTGCCAATAAAACATATTGCTCGGTCATATTGGTTCGCAAAATTCCCGCATCATCAGTACTGATTACGATTGGCACGTTAAACTCTTTATAAAGTGTAAAAGGATGCCTGCCCTCTTTTATTTTCAAAATAAATTCATTACTAGCCAAATTAATCTCGATTGGAATATTGTTTTTTGACATGTAGCGTAATAAATCATAGGAGTTTGCTTCATAAGCGATATCAACCCCATGCCCTATTCTATTGGCTCCAGCAGTATAAATCGCCGAGTTGATATGCCAGGTTAAATCTTCAGGCTGTACTAATCCTAATGTCAATTCGCCGGCATGAAGCGTATATTTTACATCAGGAAAACGAGAATGACAATATTTAAACATGACCATGTGCAGCCAATAATCTTTCATTGAGTTTTCGCCATGTTCCGGAGAAACGATGTTTACACCTGCAACCAGTTTACTTTCATTAGCAGAAATAAAAGCGATAACAAGATTTTTAAACAAATCTACAGGTTCCATAAAACGAAGCACAAAATTCTGGTAACGCATTGTGAAGCGGTCATCATCGATTTTTAAGTCTTTATGAAGTTTGGCAATGAAATTGGTATTGAAATCTTCAGCATATTTTTTAACATCTCTCTGTTGAATCAATTTACATAAATCATCCAGAAATTTTAAAACAGCTTTTTCATCTTTCTGACTGGCTGCCTGACGGAGTTTTGAATTAAAATAGGAAAGATTATCTACCTTCATATCGCAAGGAATAATCGATAATTGTGTTTCGATATAACTCACATTTTCTGAAAGTGCACGCTCTTTTAATTCTAATAAACCTTCGACAAAATGTCCGTCGATTACAGGGAAAAACTTATCGAATGAATCAAAAAACAAATCATCTGAAGGAACTGAAACTCCATTATAATCTTTTGCAGACCAGGTTTGCATAACTTGCTGGTGATAAAATGCCAGCTGGCCTTTATTTTTTAGAGAAGAAAAAGTTTCCCAATTGCCATTTGAAGGTTTGGCTTTTACAACTTGCATTGTTTCTAAATTCAGATAAAAATCTTCTTTAATTGCTCTTTCCAAAAGAGGTTCTGCATAGATAGATCCTGAGAAATGATGGTGTAAATCGCCTCCTTTTGGCATTTGCTGAAAAAAAGCGGTTAAGAGCGCTTCGTTGTTTCTGATCTTTTCCAAATAACTTTCAGCCGATTGCGAAAAGCTGATTTGCATTGCCAAAAAACAGAAAGTTGTAATTATCCTCGTCATAGTCTAAGTTTAAATTACATGCAAATATAGTTAATTCGAAAGACTTTTCAGATTACTAAAATTGGAGTTCAAATTATGATTAAAAAATAATTATAACCTGAACTCAATTTTTTATCTTTTGGAGCAGAAAGATCAGTAATTTTCAGCAAGCATTGTCCAGCTTTCCGTTAGACTTTTTTATGCCGAACCCCGGCACAAAAGAATTTCCACTTCAAACGAAGTTCACTTAACTCCAATTAAATAAAAGCTAGGTTAATTAATCGGGGCTAAAGGAAATATTTTGCTTTTTACAAATGATTTTAAAGACTTTTTTAAACAATTTATACACATACAAAAAGCAAATAATGAGCTTTTAAAGATCTTTAATTTAAGGAATCATTAAAAAATTAAAATGTCTCACTAAACTATTACGATTTCATTTTTTTATTCTTTAAACAGATTTTATATTTTACTGATAAAACTATGCCTTTTCCAAATTTTGCTATTCAGCATTTTTGTTTCGATTTGTTTCTTTAACTTTGTTCAAAACATATAAAGATGAAACAATTAGTCCTATTGCTTATTGCTTTTGCTACATTCTCCTGTTCAAAAGCCCAAAAGAGCCAGTTTTCAGAAGAAGCTTTATCTGAAAAATTATTAGCTGTTGATGGAGACCAGGTTGCTTTTAAAGATATTTTAAAAAAACACGAAGGAAAAACTTTAGTCATTGAAGTTTGGGCGTCTTGGTGTGGTGATTGCGTAAAAGCAATGCCAAAAGTAAAAGAGCTTCAGGAAAACAATCCCGATGTATCTTACTTATTTCTTTCAGCAGATAAAACTGCTGATAAGTGGAAAATCGGAATTAAAAAACACGAATTAAACGGTGATCATTTCATGATGAATGACGGAATGAAAGGTGTTTTCGGAAAAGCAATTGACCTGGACTGGATTCCGAGATATATCATTGTTGACAAAACAGGAAAAATTGTTTTGTACCGCGCCATTGAAACCGACTTTGATAAAATCAATGAAACATTAAAAAATCTGAAATAGAGTGAGGTCTTATTTCTTTTTTCATATAAACTCTAAAAAAACAAAAAATTAATAACTATCCAAATGAGAAAACAAATTGTCGCAGGAAACTGGAAAATGCATAAAAATGCTGAACAAACCGAAGAATTATTAAACGAGTTAATTACAAAGATACCTGCAAAAACTAATGCTCAGGTAATTGTGGCACCAACATTTATCAATTTAGCTGCTGCTGCTGCCAAATTAAAAAATACGCCAATTGGTGTCTCGGCACAGAACGTTCACCAGGCAGAAGGAGGCGCTTTTACAGGAGAAATTTCTGCTGACATGCTAAAAAGTGTTGGAGTAAATACGGTAATTTTAGGTCATTCAGAGCGAAGAGCTATTTTCAACGAAACTGATGCTTTAATCGCTAATAAAGTTGATACCGCTTTAAAACATGAAATGACAGTTATTTTCTGTTTCGGAGAAGAATTAAAAGACCGTCAATCCGGTAATCATTTCAATATCGTTGAAAATCAATTACGTGATGGAATCTTCCATATTGCCAAAGAAGCATGGTCATATGTAGTTTTGGCATACGAACCAGTTTGGGCAATTGGAACTGGTGAAACTGCATCTCCGGAACAAGCTCAGGAAATGCATGAATTTATCAGAGAAACTATTCGTAAAGCTTTTGGAAATGATATAGCTGATGAAGTTTCAATCTTATATGGTGGTTCAGTTAAACCGGAAAATGCTAAAGAAATCTTCTCTAAACCAGACGTAGATGGTGGATTAATTGGTGGAGCAGCCTTAAAAGCAGATGATTTCCTTGCTATTGTAACAGCTATCTAATCAACAAAATATATCTTAAAAAACCCGATAAAATTAATTTTTATCGGGTTTCCTTTTTTTGTATTAAAAAATTTACTCTGTAATATTAGAACTTGTTACATAAAAATCTTTACTAACTTCAATCGTTCTGTTATCACCGGTAACTCTTTCAGATTTCCATTCTGTAGTTGGATTAAGCCACTTGTCAACTCCATTTAATTTTACTTTTACAGGCATATCAAATTTAGCAACACAATTAGACCAATGATATTCTAAAGACCCGTCTTTAAAAATATATTCCAAAATCGGAATCTGAGTTGTTCTTAAATATTGGGCAAATACTCTGTTGAAATTTATTCCAGACTGCGCATTAATATAATCATCAATCTGTTTAGTCGTAACTGTCTGATGGTAAAAAGTACTATTTAATCCTCTTAAGATGGATTTCCATTTCGCATCATCATTAATTATTTGGCGCATCGAATGCAGCATATTGGCTCCTTTCGGGTACATGTCGCCTGAACCCTCATTATTTACATCATAATGTCCAATGATCGGAATATCATTTTCAATGTTTTTTCTGCATCCTATTAAATATTCTGCTCCTGCTTCTTTTCCATAATAATATTCCAAAAAAAGGCTTTCAGAATAATTAGTAAAACTCTCATGAATCCACATATCAGCAATGTCTTTATAGGTAATATTGTTGGCAAACCATTCGTGCCCAGATTCATGAATAATAATAAAATCGAATTTTAGTCCCCATCCTGTTCCACTCAAATCACGACCTAAATAACCATTTTTATAACCATTTCCATATGTAACACTGCTTTGATGTTCCATTCCTAAATAAGGTGCTTCCACCAATTTGTAACTGTCTTCATAAAAAGGATAAGGTCCAAACCAATTCTCAAAAGCTTTTAGCATTTTGGGCACATCTTTAAATTGTTCTTTCGCTAAAGCTAAGTTATCTCTCAAAACATAATAATTACAGTCTAAATTGCCTTTTTCGCCTTTATATTTCTCAGAAAAATTCACATAATCCCCAATATTAATGTTTACTCCATAATTATTTATAGGATTAGAAACATACCAATTAAATGTTTTTGTACCATCTTTTTGTTTTTTAACGCTTTGCAATCTACCATTTGAAACGTCTGTCAAATCTCCCGGAACATTTACACTAATCAACATATTTTCTACTTCATCATACATGTGATCTTTACAAGGCCACCAAACACTAGCGCCCAATCCCTGACATGATGAAGCTATAAAGTCTTTTCCATTTTTATCCTTTTTCCAGGTAATACCACCATCCCATGGTGGATTAACTGCTTCTTTAGGTTTTCCACCAAAAGAAACAATAATTTCCTTAATATCTCCCATATTCTGAGCTGCAACCAACTGAATAAAAAAAGCATTTCCATCTCTCTCAAATTTCAATTCTTTTCCATCCTGGGTCACTTTATATATTTCCATTGGTTCCTGTAAATCAATCTGCATTTTCATAGACTCGTTTAAAACTGCATATCGAATTGTATTTGAACCTGAAATAGTCTTATTTGCCGGATTTATCTTTACATCCAAATGATAATACTTTAAATCCCACCACGCTCTTTCTTTAGTTATACTTCCTCTCAAAGAGTCTTGATGTGTAAACACTTTATGCGGGTTACTAAGAAGTCCTTGTGAATTTGCAATAAAAGTCACTAAACAGGAAATAAAAATGATTATATAATTTTTCATTAATTATAAAATTTAAAATTTAAAACTCAAAAGGATCTGTATTAACAAAGGTAATATTCAATTTTGTTTTATTAACATAGCGTAATTTAAAAAAACAACATTTTGTAAAACAAAAAACCCTTCATCGATTGATGAAGGGTTTT
>CBFGNY010000129.1:0-13106 GCA_965650235.1 uncultured Flavobacterium sp.
CTGTTTCGGCTTTTGCCCAGACTGAAAACAGAAATTGGAATGGTAAAAAATGTGCTGTTGTATTGACTTATGACGATGCCTTAAATATTCATCTTGACAAGGTCATTCCGATGCTGAATGCGTATCAATTGAAGGGGACTTTTTATCTGATAGGCTCTTCGCCGGTTGTTTCTGAGAGAATCGAAGAATGGAGGACTGCTGCAAAACAAGGACATGAACTTGGAAATCACACCTTAAATCATCCGTGTGACGGAAATTTACCCGGAAGAGAATTTGTAACATCAGAAACTAACTTGTCTAAATACACAGTTGCCAGAGCCGTTAAGGAAATCAGAATTACAAATACGCTGCTAAAAGCCATTGACGGCAAAAACGAACGTACGTTTGCTTATCCTTGTGGAGATTTCACCATTAAGGATACGTTATATTATAATTATCTAAAAAATGATTTTGTTGCTGCCAGAGGAGCTTCATCTGATTATCTAAACATGAAAGAAGTAGATTTCTCTAATGTAAATTCCTTTTTCCAAAACGGAAGTACTGCCAAACAAATGATTGCTCAGGTTGAAGAAGCTGAAAAAAAAGGCTCTTTTATTGTTTTTCTCTTTCACGGGGTTGGGGGTGAACATCCTTTGAATATCGATTTGGAAGAACACCGAAAACTACTGGAATATTTAAAGAAAAGAAAAAAAGATATTTGGGTAACGCCAATGGTCGATTTGGCGAAATATATTAAAGAAAATTAAATTTGTGTAAATCAATTTGGATTAATTGATCTACACAAATTGTACAAAGCAATTATTTCGTCAACAACTCATTTACCAACTCATTTAACTTATTTCCATGAATATTTTTTGCAAGAATGATTCCGTTTTTGTCGAGTAAAACATTGAATGGCAGAGCTTGTACCATATAGTCTTTTGCCGCCGGAGAACTCCAGTATTTTAAATCACTAACCTGTGTCCATGGAAGTTTTAATTTTGTTATAACTCCTGTCCAAAGCGGTTTTTTTGTATCCAATGAAACACCATAAACCTGGAATTTATCCGGATATGTGTTGTATAACTTTAATAATTCGGGCTGTTCTTTGATACAAGGACCGCACCATGAAGCCCAAAAGTCAACCAATACAATATCTCCCCTTAAAGATGAAAGCGCTACATTGTTCCCTGTTGTATCCGGAAGGTCAATTTCAGGAGCTATATCTCCAACTTCTAAACCTACAACCTGCGCCTTAACAGCAATCACAGAAAAAAACAGCAATACTGCAACAAATAATTTCTTCATACTTAATAATCAATTTAGGTATTAATCCTGATTTATAATTCAGACAAATATAATAACAACACTTAATTTTTTAAATAAAAGTGAAGCATTATTCTATTAAAAATAACTGCAATTTTATTTGGCAGCTATTTATTTTATAATTTACTTTGCAATTCAAAGTACTTTAAATAAATAAAACAAAATGGAATGTAAAACACACTTTCGCTTGTAATTCAAAAATTACTTTTTTTTATTTAAAAACTTTGAAATTCAAAGAACTTTTTAAAACTTAAGAAACACAATGAAAGATCATATTATTGAAAAGATGTACGAATACACAAAAAAGCCTTATCAAAAATATTTTAAAAGAAATAAACCCTGGGAAGTTGATAAGGCAACACTTCTGAATTATCCAGAAGGTACTTTAGGGAAAGGCTTAGGAAACTTTCTTTCAAAACATCATTTTGATATGCAGCCCAAATTAGAAGATCATGACATTATTCATGTTTTGACCAATACTGGTATTTCTGTGGTAGATGAAATCGGAATGCAGTATTATCTTTTAGGAAACGGAAAGAGAAGTTTGTATCTGTTTTTAGTCATTTTTTCTGGTACTCCTTTCTACCCTAAACAAATTCGATATTTTATTGAACAGTACAAAAGAGGCAAAAAAGCACATCCTTTTTATTATCTGAATTTTTCAAATATGCTTTTAGTTCCCATCAACGTTATTCAAAACATTTTTAATATTTAACTTATGAAAACAATCGATAAAAAACTTTTTGAGGAAACTCAATCCATTGAAGTAGTAATTGGAACTTTTATAATTAGTACTGTCTTATTTGCAGTTTATATGTTTTCAAACGAGAGTTCGAACGTTTTGGTTTTTGGTTCACCATTTGTTGTTTCAACCTTGTTTGCAAATGCTATAATGATGTTTCATTTGACAGGTCGTTTTATAAAAGTACATGATGAACGGAAAGATATAGCCGTTAAGATTTTGCTGTTGCTAAGTAATATTCCTATTGCGTTTTTGTATTATTCAGTGGCTATAAAACTGTAATCATAAAAAAAAGCTATAAGTAAACTCATAGCTTTTAGATATTATTTAAACTAAACCACTATGGACTTAAAGTCCATAGGATTATGTTGGCAGACTGAAGTCTGCAAGGAGTAGCACTTATTTATTAACCACAAATTACACAAATTAGCGCTAATTTAATTTGTGTAATTTATGGCTAAAATATTTTTAAAAGCTAAAGCAAAATGCACTAAAGTACATAGTTTTAAACTATATCTGAGACCATTAAAATTACTTAGTAGTAGGAATCACAATCCCACTCTGATCCAATAAATAAACCAAAGTCGTCATTGTAGCCGCCCCAAGTTCCAGTTCCCTCTTATTGATGGCATCAAATGTATCATTTGCAGCATGGTGATAATCAAAATAGCGTTGTGAATCTGGTTTTAATCCTGCCTTCACTATTGTTTTAGAGGTTAAGTGACTGATATCTGCTCCTGCGTGGCCTATTGTAAAACTATGCACTAAATAAGGTTCGAAAAAGTCTTTGAATCCTTGGATTTTCTTCAAATTAGCATCGTCTGCTTCGATTGAAAACCCTCTTGGCGTGAATCCGCCAGAATCGCTTTCTAAAGCAAAAATATGGTTTTCGTTCTTTTGCTTCGAAACTTCTTCGTATTTAGCACCGCCTCTTCCGCCATTCTCTTCGTTCATGAATAAAACAACACGAATAGTATTTTTAGGTTTGTAATTGAAATTTTTAAGAATTCGGACCACTTCCATACTTTGTACTACTCCGGCACCGTCATCGTGAGAGCCATCTGCCAGATCCCAGGAATCCAAATGTCCTCCTACAACCATAATATTTTCAGGCGTTACTGTTCCGGTCAATTCTCCTATTACGTTATACGACAATGCATCCGGTAATGTCTCGCATGATTGTTTGAAATAAAATTTCAACGCAGGATTGCTTTTTAAAGTAGCACTTAATAATTCGGCTCCGTTTGTACTGATTGCTGCTGTTGGAATATATTGTTCTTTTGGCAAATCGCCATAACTCTGGGCTCCTGTATGTGGAAAATCATCTAAACGCAAATTCATAGAACGAACAATTGTTCCTACAGCTCCCAATTTAGCAGCTTCTTTTGCTCCGGCAAATCTTTGGTCAACACAAGCGCCGTATGATATAAAGGTTTCAATATTTTCAGGATTCATGGGTCTGTTAAAAAACACAATTTTTCCTTTTACTTTATCGCCTAACGTTTTTAACTCTTCAATACCCTGAACCTCTATCACTTCGGCTGTAAGTCCGGTTTTTGGTGTTGCAACAGAACCTCCCAAAGCACAAATGGGCACTACGGTTTTTACTTTTCCGTCTAAGATAAAAGCAGTTTCTTTTTCGCCACGCACCCAATGCGGCACCATAACTTCCTGTAGATAGACTTTATCAAGTCCCAGACTTTCTAATTGAGACTTTGTATAATTAACTGCCAGTTGGGCATTTTGAGAGCCTGATAAACGTGCTCCAATATCATTAGACAGATATTCCAGCCAGGTATAACATTTGGAATCGGTTAAAGCTTTTTTGTAAAACAGTTTAATGTTTTTCTCCTCAATTGATTGTGCAAATGAAGTCAATCCGTTTAAAACTAAAGCAGCTAAAAAAATCGTTTTTTTCATTGGTTATAAAGTATTTGGGGTTCTTTTTTGGTTTTACAAAAGAACAAAATTCTTTATAACTCTTGCTATTTTTTATATACCTTTTTCTACAAAAAGGAAAATCATTGTTATCTCAGCCGGTTCAAACCGTTAGTTATGGTTAGCTCTTGATAATTATTTTTTGAATGTTCCTGAAAAAACAAAATATTATCTCTTAGCCCCGATTGCAGTGGAAATCCTTTTGCTTTTTTCTTTAAAAAGCAAAAGATTGCAACGAAAAGCGGGACGATACTTGCTGAAAAAACCTAATCATTCTGCTTCAAAAATCAATAATCAAGTTCATGCTATAAATAATTATTTTACTTCGATAATTTTATTTTTGTTGCTAATGCCATTTTCATTAAAAGCTTCTATGGTAAAATAATACTTTGTTCCTTTATCCAACCCCCTGAAATCATAGGAGCTTTCGTCATAAACCATTATGGAGTTGTATAATTTATCAGGGGCAATTCCGTAATAAATAGTATAGCCAGTTGTGTCAGGCTGTTTTTTCCAAAGGATCATGGCGTTACGGGAATCGTTGGCATTTCTGTTTACTTTAAAGCCGGAAACAGCTTTTGGTTTTACAGCTAATCCATTTCCGAAAACCCTGAAATCTGAAACGGCAAATAACCCCGAAGCATTGTGAATATTCTCCATTTTGATGTAGCGGGCTCCAATTGGTTTGGTTAATTCGACATAATCATGTGGAACATCCTTATCATTCTGGGATTTATCTACAACCAAAGTCCAGTTTACAGCATCATCAGACATGAATATTTTATATTGATAATAAATATCCATGGCTTTGTTGTATTGCGTTGCTTTATGATCGGCATAATTGATTTGTAAAGCATTGATCTGCATTTTTCGGCCTAAATCAAGCTGCAGCCATTCGCCGGGATTATTGGTTTTAGCCGACCAATACGTCTGAATATTTTCATCGGTTAAATTATTCGGACCATAGCAAAATTTCTCATAGACCTTTTTTCCGCCATTATCCATTCTGTGTGTTTCAACTTCCATACAATCTTCAGAAGAAGAAACTGTAACCGGCTTTTTATACGAAAGCAGCATCCATCCCGAAGAAGCTCCTTGTTCATGATTGCGTTTTTCTGTTGGAAGTTTTATTGGAAAATCGCCGTAGGAAGTATTTGAATACATAATATCATCTTTATCAAACCCTGCTGGAAACATATCAATACGGCGCTCGAAACGGTCTTTTATCGAAATTTTACAAGTTCCCGTATTCCAATAATTGCCATAATTATCTGCAAAAGTATTTCCGTGTCCGGCTCCAATTACAAATCCGCCCGGCTTATACGACATTGGATTGTGTTTTTGATATGTAAAAGGTCCTAACGGATGATCTCCCACATGAACTCCGTTTGCATAGCCTTTAAATTCGGTTGCAGGAGCTCCGTATTGCATGTAGTATTTTCCGTTGTGTTTGGTCATCCAGGCGCCTTCGATAAAATTTCCCCAAGGCGCAGGTTCCATATCATTATTTGGTCCAAAACGTTCCCAACCGTGAGATGCGGGATCTAACCCCACCACTTCTTTTATCTCACCATACGGTTTTTGGATATCCTCGACTTCTGTTGCTTTATACAACTTTGCATAATCAGCCTGATTTCCTTTTGGCAGCCAGGTTTTATAATCTACCTCAACACCTACAAGAGGCAATTTTCCGCTTGAACCGTAATACATATACACTTTTTTATCATCATCCTGAAAAATCGCAGGATCCCACGTTGGCAGCATAGCGGTATCAACATGTCGTAACCATCGTCCCGATTTTGGGTCGGCGGTTTTCCAGATCGGATGGTCTCTTTTCCATGTTGAGCCTACATAAAATAATGTATCATTTACAACCCAGGCTGATGGTGCGCACTGATCGTCGTCTGCAGGTTTTCTTTGAAAACTTCCGTATACAAAATTCCAGTCAGACATGTCTTTGCTCCAGAAAAATCCGGCCTGATTGGTAGCAAATAAATAATAATCGCCTTTATAGGTTATAATTACAGGATCGGCGCTGGAACGACGCGATTCCGGAATTCGGTTGTGATTTTCAGTTGTATAATTGTACCCAATATTGATAGGGTTACAATAAGTGGTGGCGGGTTTATTGGGATCAAACCATTCAGTTTTTCCATGTCTATGCTGTGCTGATGCCTTAAAATTAAGGCCGATCAGTAACAGTAAAAGCAGAATTGAATACGTTTTTTTCATTTTTATCTTTATAATTTTATTTAGAGAACTAAAATCGTAATCTAGAGATTCCTACGGAATGACAAACTTTATGTACAAAAAAATAAAAACTTTGTCATTAAAAAAAAGCCCTCCGTATAACCAGTACGAAGGGCAATTACTAATAACAAACCAACTATTTAGTTAATTCAAAACTAACTTTCTTGTCGGCAGTTGAGCTTCCTCCAACAAAAACATCAAACTGTCCGGGCTCTGCTACAAATTGCAAATCAGAGTTATAAAATTTTAAATCATCAACAGTGATGTCAAATGTCACCGTTTGTTTTTCTCCTTTTTTTAGGGTTATCTTTTGGAAGCCTTTCAATTCTCTAACTGGTCTTGTTACCGAACCAACCAAATCCCTGATGTATAACTGAACGGTTTCTTTTCCGTCATAATTTCCTGTATTGGTTACATCAACAGTCACTTTTAGTTTTCCACCGAAATTCATTTTATCAGAAGAAATTTTCAGGTTAGAATATTCGAAATTGGTATAACTCAGTCCGAAACCAAAAGGAAATAACGGTTCGTTTCTTTCATCAATATAGTTGGATCTGAATTTTTCAAATTTTCCTTCTGTATTGGAAAGCGGTCTTCCTGTATTTTTATGTGCGTAGTAAATTGGCACCTGCCCTACACTTCTTGGGAAAGTTGTTGTCAGTTTTCCGGAAGGATTTACATCTCCAAACAAAACATCTGCTATGGCGTAACCTGCTTCTGTACCGGCGAACCACACATTTAAAATAGCAGGTACAGTTTCACTTTCATCTTTTAAAACTAAAGGACGGCCATCAAACAATACCAAAACAACTGGTTTTCCGGTTTTTAATAAAGCATTTAATAAATCTTTTTGGGACTGTGGAATTTCAAGATTCGTACGGCTGCTTGATTCTCCGCTCATTTCGGCAGATTCTCCCAGCGCTGCTACGATTACATCTGATTGATTGGCAATTTTTAATGCCTCTGCAATTAATTCTTCTTTAGGACGAGGATCACGATTTAAGGTTTTGCCAAACATCGTTGCGTTGGTTTCAAAGGTTTCATCATAATCTAAATTGCTTCCTTTAGCATATAACACTTTCGTGGAATTTCCTGCGACTGCTTTTATTCCGGCCAATAATGAAACGGCATTTTCCATCTTTGTAGCTACACTCCAAGTTCCCGGCATGTTTTCTTTGGCATCAGCCAAGGGTCCGATAACGGAAATTGTTCCTGATTTCTTAAGTGGCAATACCTGATTTTGGTTTTTTAATAAAACCAACGATTGTGCTGCAATCGATCGCGCTTCTTTCCTGCTTGCAGAAGTAAAAATCTCTGTTTTTGCTCTTTTTTCATCGCAATATTTATATGGATCATGGAATAATCCCAAATCATATTTTGCTTCCAGAATCAGTTTTACGGCATTATCAATGGTTTCGATGGTAACTTTTTTCTCGTCTAATGATTTTTTTAAAGTGCCCAGAAATCCTTCTCCCACCATATCCATTTCAACTCCCGCATTTAATGACATGGCAGAAACTGTCTGAAGATCCCCCATTCCGTGTTCGATCATTTCAGGAATTCCTGTAAAATCGGTTACTACAAAACCTTTAAAACCCCATTTTTTTCGTAAAACATCGGTCATCAGCCATTTGTTTCCGGTTGCGGGAATTCCGTCAACTTCATTGAAAGAGGCCATTACAGAACCTACTCCGGCATCAACAGCCGCTTTGTAAGGTGGAAAATAATCATTAAACATTCTGATATGACTCATGTCAACGGTGTTATAATCACGTCCGCCCTCTGAAGCGCCATATAAAGCAAAATGTTTTACACAGGCCATAATCGAATTATTTTTAGAAAGATCATTCTGCTGGTAACCGTTTACCATTGCTTTTGCAATCTGGCTTCCTAAATACGGATCTTCTCCTGACCCTTCAGAGACCCTTCCCCAACGAGGGTCTCGTGAAATGTCAACCATTGGAGAAAATGTCCAGTTAATTCCGTCAGCACTTGCTTCTTTTGCTGCGATCTGAGCACTTCTTTCAATTAGATTCATATCCCAGGTGCAGGACAATCCTAGCGGAATTGGGAATGTTGTTTCGTAACCGTGAATCACATCCATACCAAAAAGCAATGGAATTTTTAAACGGCTTTTCTCAACAGCAATTTTTTGTACTTCTTTTATTTTCTGTACCGATTTTATATTGAACAAACCTCCAACTTTTCCTTCTGCAATATTTTTTGCAACATTTGAGCTGTTTGCCTGACCTGTCGTAATATCTCCGGAAGTAGGTAAATTAAGTTGTCCAAGTTTTTCATCCAGAGTCATTTTCGATAGTAATTCGGCCACAAATTCGGCTTTTGGTTTGATTTTCACAGCATTTTTAGCATTTTTATTTTGAGCAAAACCCAAAACGGTACATCCTAAAAAAAGTATGATTAATTTCTTTTTCATAATTAGATAATGTTTATTCTTTTATGTAATCGCCATTGTGTATTCCTTTTGGTACGGAGCAATGGCGATTTATAAATGTGGTATTTATATATTTTATTTTTTCTAAAATCCGTATTTCGTTGATTTAAATCCAAGTTTTGTTAAGCCTTGTTTTACTTCCGGGGCATTCATGAATAATTTCCATAGCAATCCTGAGCGGTAATTCTCAATCATTACAACTTCAGGTCCCTGGTCAATTGCCAGATATCTTTTAGCTGTCCATTTATTTTGTAAACTAATAGCATCATAAAAACCGGCATTTCCCCAGGTTTCATTTTTATGATTTTCATAAAGATTTCGCATTAAGGCAATAGATTCTTTTGGAGTATACACAATTGAACTAATAGCAGCTGTTGGCGAAATAACACCCTGATCATTACTTGGCATGTGCGCATTATATCCTATAGAACCATCCGGATTTCTGGAATAAGAGGCTGTTAAGCCCCAGTAATTTGATCCGTAACCTTCAAACTTCTTTGGATTTTTGACACAATACTGATAGTTTATTTTTGTTTGATTTACATTTAAATCCCAATAATTGGCATATTGATCACGCAATTGATTCGGATCTAAACCAACATAAGAATAATGCGCCCAAAATAATGGCCCTCCAAATTCTTCAGCACCGTTATGCTTTAAGATTAAAGGAATATTATATTTTGTTTTTGACGACACGATTCCACCGCTTCTCGCCCATCCTTCGTGATATGCTTTTGCATTAATTGCGTGCGTTGGCGAAGAGGCTGCCAGTACATAAGTAATAAGACATTCATTATATCCTTCCAGAGGAAAGTCCATCTGCCAGTCGTATGTAGGCGACCAGTGCCAATACAATACATTTTTATTGTTAGTGTACCAGTTCCATTCTATCCCTTTCCAAAGTTCATCGTATTTTTGAGCTACTGCTTTTTCTTTTTCAGAACCGTCTTTCAGATATTCACGAACAGTAATCATCCCTGCAGCCAAAAATGAAGTTTCGACTAAGTCTCCGCCATTATCTTTGGTTCCAAAAGGTTTCACTTTTCCTGTATTTCCGTCAATCCAATGCGACCATGCACCATGAAAACGATCTGCTTTGGCAAGAAAATCAGCAATTTTGTTTAGTCTTTCTACACCTTGTTCTTTAGTGATATATCCTTGGGACATCCCTGAAACCAATGCCATTAATCCAAATCCTGAACCTCCAGTTGTAACTATATTCGAATCATTCTCTGGATAAATCCCATCAGGATGGTAACGTTCTCTTGCTAATCCTGAATTTGGTTCTGCATAATCCCAGAAGTATTTAAAAGTTTGTTTTTGAACGGCATCTATAAGCTGCTCATCTGTCAGTTTAGCTTCAGATGATACATTTTCTTTTGTCTTATCCGTATTTGAACCACAACTAAAAAAAGTAAAAACTAATAATAAAACTGAAATTCTAATCATCATAAAAAATTTTATGGTGTTCTTAAAATAATCACTCCTTTCTTAAATTTGAAAGGAGTGATTCTGAAAATTTAATTAATAACCTCCTGGGTTTTGTTCCGAAAGAGTTCCTGCTTCTCTAAGGAAAGAAGTTGGAATAGGAAATAATTCATGTTTTCCAACAATAAAAGTTTTTCCATGTAAAGCCATAGCATCTTTAGCCTGACCGGTTCTGATAAGATCAAACCATCTGTCATGTTCAAAAGCCAGTTCAACCCTTCTTTCTTTCCAAATTGCCATTCTCACATCACTTTGTGTTAAAGCAGGTGTTTCTCCTAAATTTGCTCTAAGTCTAACCTCATTCAATAACGGAATAGCAAGAGAAGTCTGTCCTAATTCATTTAAAGCTTCCGCTTTCATTAATAATACTTCGGCGTATCTTAAATATCTAAGGTTTGTATCTGAAAATTCCTGATTAGAAAAATCTGATGAATAAGCTTTGTAGTTATACATCGGATTTGCCACCGACTCCGGAACTTCTGTTCCGTCATACAAAACCGATCCCCTGAAAATAATAGTAGCCGCTTTTCTTTCATCTCCCGGTTCATAAGCATCAGCCAGACCCTGACTTGGCGTATTGAAACCCCAGCCCCAGCCTCCTGCTCCACGTGGTGCCTGAGAAACAGAGTAGTTCCCAATTCCAAAACCTGGACTGGAAGTGGAACCAATTCCGTTAATCTCAAAAATAGATTCTTTTCCAAATTCACCTTCTTTTTTGAACTGAGAAGCATAATCTTCAACTAAACCATATCCGGTTACTTTATCACAATTATCAATAACTTTCTGCCAGTTTTTCTGATACAGGTTTACTTTTGCCATCAAGGCATAAGCAGATCCTTTGGAAACTCTTGTTTTATCATCTGCTCCATAAGCTGATTTATCAGGCAAATTAGTTATGGCATCATTCAAATCTTTTTCTATAAAAGCATATACTTCTGCCGGAGACTTACGGGTGAGCTGCATGATTCTGTCTTCTTCTGAAGCTGGAAGTGGCAAATGATCAATAATTGGAACACCGCCATATCCCTTCACTAAGGTAAAATACATAAAAGCTCTCATAAATTTCGCTTCTCCCTCTAACCTTGCTTTTAGAGCCGGTGTTACTTTATCCAGTTTAGGAAATATTTCAAGTGCCTGATTGCATCTGTTTATTCCTGCGTAATTTGCATCCCAGATGGATTGAAATGACGGAGTTGAAGCGTTATAGGTTAAGTTGTCGATTATATCCTTATCAGTACCTGCATCTCCGGGATCAGAACCTTTGTCTGCATCATCTGAAATGATACTCGTAACAGCGTTCCATGCAAAAGAAGACATTTCCCAGCCTAAAAATTGATTGTAAATTGCTGTTACAAGGCTTTTAGCTCCTTCATCATTATTGATCAGTTCAACATCAGCCGGAATGGATTCTGTAGGATCAACTTCTAAAAATTCATCTGCGCATCCTGAAAAAAGTAATCCGGATAGCACAAACATTGATATATATATTTTTTTCATGATATTAAAATTTAAAATTAGCACCTATTATAAATGATCTCAATGATGGATAAGCATCTAATTCAACACCCTGTGTACCTTCTACCAATTTACCATCGCTTGTAATATCCGGTGAAAAGCCAGAGAATTTTTGAGAAATAAAAGGATTGATAGCATTTATGTAAATTCGGCAAAAGCTAAAAAACTGATCATCTTTTAATGGGAGCTTGTATCCTAAAGTAATGTTATTGATTCTAAAGAAATCTGCTGATTCTAAGAAAAAAGTAGAAGCATAAGGAGTTATATTTGAAGGGGCTGGATTGGAAGCTGTGGTATTAGTTGGTGTCCAGAAATCATTAGCAACCGAGGCTTCTATATTTTCACCTCCAAAACGTTGTGCCTTCTTACCATTGTACACTTTTGCTCCTCCTGTTCCGTAACCATCAACAGAAAAATCAATATTTTTATAATTCAAACCTAAAGTGACTCCATAAGTAGAAGTCGGTAAAAGTGAGCCAACATACTTTTTATCAGTTCTCTCGTTTAGAGCTGTCTGAACTACTTTATCTCCACTTGCCGTGTAATAAAGCATATTACCATTTGCCTGATCTATTCCCGCAAATTCATACATGTAAAAACTACCCAGAGGCTGACCTACTGAGGTGTTATCAAGTATTTTTGTATTTTGTCCATTTCCTAAACTTCCACCGATAACTGGTGATATCTGAACATTTTTAAGGCTTGATAGTTCATTTTTATTATGAGAAAAGTTTCCTCCAAACCAATAACTTAAATTATCGTTTATTTTTTCATCCCAGCGTAATGCAATCTCATAACCTTTATTAGATACTTCTCCAACATGTGCTGGCGTTTGCTGTATAATTCCTGATGTCCCGTAAGGTCTTACATTCAAAATTGTATTGGTTGTTTTTTTGTCATATAAATCAAATGATCCTTTCAATTTATTGCTGAATAACTCAAAATCAACACCTCCTGAAAGTTCTTCTACAATCTCCCATGATAAATTAGGATCCACCTGAGAATTAATTGTTGTTCCTGAGCCAAGTCCCGGTACATCTACGCCTGAAGTAAAAGTCTGAGTATTCAAGGGTACATTTTGATTTCCTAATCTACCCCATGAACCTCTTACTTTTAATAAATTAAGCGGTTCTATATCACTTAAAAAACTTTCTTTTGAAACTATCCAGCCCAAACCAACTGACGGAAATGTTCCCCAACGCTTATCTTCAGCAAATTGCGATGATCCGTCACGTCTAACAGTACCTGTAACCAAATATTTATCCATTAATTTGTACTGAAAACGTGCAAAATATGATGCTAATCTTCTTTGATTAAAGGCTTCATCCTTGTATCCTGTCACTGTACTTGCAACATTAATATCTTTTAAAGACCAATAGTCAGCATTTGGATTTACATTTTTTCTGTCAATTG
>CBFGNY010000130.1:0-12932 GCA_965650235.1 uncultured Flavobacterium sp.
CTAAAACCGCCTCGCATTTGCTGCATTGCAATTTGATGTGAAGCTTCATTGTCTGATGAAATCAAATCGGCAACAGCTTCTGCTTGCGATAAATCAAGTTTTCCGTTAAGGAAAGCCCTAAGTGTAAATTCTCCGGCATCTGCCATTCGACAGCCCTTTCTTAATAATAACTGAATAATTTGCTGTTGGATATAGGTTGAGCCATGACAGGAAATTTCGATAGTATTTTCGCCAGTATATGAATTTGGCCCTTTGAATACCGAAACTAATACTTCATCAAGTGTTTTTGAATTATCCACAATATGCCCTAAATGCAGCGTATGTGTTTTTTGCTTCGTTAAATCTTTGTTTTTTATGGATTTAAAAACTGAATTTCCAATGAAGATAGCCTCAGCTCCCGAAATACGAATTATAGCAATAGCTCCTGCTCCGGAAGGTGTTGCCAAAGCTACTATAGAATCTTGATGTATCATGTTGTAAGTTGCAAAGGTGCAAAGGTACAAAGTTTTTGAATGACGTGTGGATTTGTGGATTTTATATTTTATAACAAATAAGTGATTATTAATAAGGGACTTATTATAAATAGGAAATATTTTTTATTTTTGTAGAAACAATTAAAAAAATAAAAGCTTATGAAATTAAAAATTACTCTTATTACAGTTTTATTCCTAAATTTTTTTTGCGGACAAGCTCAGGTCACGCCTACTTTGATTCATAATAATTTAGGTGGCGGCGCTCAGTTTGGTGATGGTATGGATATGGAAATTTATAATAATGAAATTTATATTTCTGTTACCTCGGCTGGTAAAATTGTTAAAGTAAGCCTTTCTGCTTCAAACAGCCCGGTAATAGATGTTGTTACAGGTCTGAATTATCCAACAGGATTAAAAGTAGTGGGTAACGAACTTTACTTTTTGCAAAGAAACAATGCCGTATTAGCACCAGGAACAGGTAAACTTTCTAAAATTAATTTAGCGGTAAGTAATTCATCTGTGGTGGATCTTTTTTCAGGACTTATGTATCCAGTAGAAATCGATGCAAACGGCACAAATGTGTATGTTTCTGAAGCTTTTGTAGATGTTAATCAAGATTTGATTAACATGCAGATTTCATTGATCAATTTGTCTGGGACAGCTACTAAAACAGTACTTAATAATCAGTTTTATAGCGTAGACGACTTTGAATTCAAAGATAATTCTTTAAATGTTATTGAATGGTCTGGTAATGAGGTTGTTGGTTCAACAAAAATTTGGAAACTTGATGTGACAAATGGTACCCCAGGAACCCCTGCCGTGTTTTATACTGATACACCTGGTGATTCTTTTTACAAAGGAGAAATTTATAATAATTTTATTTATTTAAATAACGATAACAGTCAGTCTAATGTTAAAAGAGTTGATTTAAACTCAGTTACACCAACTACATCTGTGGCGGTTACCGGATTTGATTTTAATGGGAATACTCCTGATGTAGGAGAAATGATTGCTGATGGAAATAATAATTTGTATTTTTTTGCGGATTATTATAACGGAACTACTTCTACCTATTTGCTATATAAAGCTAATTTAAGTACTCTGGCAACTGAGAATTTTGAGAAGTCTCCAAAAGTAGTTTTACATCCTAATCCAGCTTCTGATTTTATTAGTTTTTCAAATTTAGAAAGCTCATCTGAATATCAAATAGTCGGTATTGATGGTAAGGTTGCTAAAAAAGGAAATCTAAATGCAGATGAAAAAATTAATATTTCTCATTTTACGACAGGAGTTTATACAGTTCGTTTAGGAAATAAATCTTATAAGTTTATAAAACAATAATAATTTATATACTTTTATAAAGCTTTAGAGAGTTTGGAAACAAATTTTCTAAAGCTTTTTTTTATTGTATTTGATTTAATATAGCCTGTTAGGGTTAAATTTTTCTAAAATTGATAATTATCAGATTACATCTAAATGGTATTTAGTAACTTTATGTGTAATCTAAAAAAACACATAATGAAAAAGATATTATTCCCAACCGATTTTTCTGAAGCAGCTACAAATGCATTTGTTCATGCTTTAGAATTTGCTAAAGTTGTCAATGCTGAACTTATTTTGTTGCATACTTTTGAAATTCCGGTTTACGACAGCCAGTTTTTTCCTGAAAATTATGCAGCAATTTACAGCTCTATTGAATTAGCGAAATTCGAAATGTTCAAGGACGAAATTCCTAAACTGAAAACCATTGCAATTGAAAGGAATTTAGAAGAAATTGTAATTAAACATCGTTTAATGGACGGCGATTTAATTTATAATCTAAAAAATGCCATAAAAGAGGATGATATAGATTTTGTGATTATGGGTACAAATGGTATCTCAGACTGGACTACTTTTTTTCTGGGTTCCAATACCAACTCTGTTATTTCCGGGGTTGATGTTCCGGTCTTATGTGTTCCGATAGATGCTAAGTTCAAAAAAATAAAAGTAATTGGTTTCACTACCCGTTATCGTCAGAAAGATAAAAAAGAATTGAAGAAAGTCTTGAAAATAGCTAAAAAAATGAATGCAAAAGTTCGTAGCTTGTATGTTAAAACCACTACTTCTGATGTTTCTCCGGAAACCGTTAAGGAATGGGAAATAGAATTTGCTGACGAAAATGTAGAATTTTTAGTACTGCCAAGTGATGAGGTAAAAGAAACAATACTTGATTTTGTACTTTATAAAGATGTTGATATTTTGACCACAATTACACACAAAAGATCCTTTTTTGAAGGACTTTTTGACTCCAGTTTCAGTAAAAAAATAACAAAAGAGGTTTCTATTCCGGTTTTAGTGATGCATGATAATTAATTTCTACTGTAATAAAACTGGGTTTTGTAGCGGTAAAACCTATATTTGTGATTCATTAAATTAAAAAGATGGATTATTATCAAAACAGCGTTGCTCACTACACAGAATCATTACATAAAACCAATAAAAAGTTCAACAGCATCAGTGTTTTAAGACTTTTAAGTATTTTTAGCAGTTTGTTTATGTTGTATTATTACATTAAAACAAATGAGGCTTTATACTCACTTGGCGCTTTTGCTTTTTTTGTTGGTTTTATTTTTTTAATGCGAATTCATTCGAAATTATCTTTTCAAAAAAAGCTTTTAACGGCACTTCTAAAAATTAATAAAAATGAAATTTCTTTTCTGGAAAGAGAAAGTCTTCCTTTTGAAAACGGTATTGAGTTTAATGATTTTCATCATCCTTATGCTTACGATTTAGACATCTTTGGTGCCCATTCTTTATTTCAGAATTTAAACAGGACAGCAACATTTATAGGAAAAAAAACATTAGCAAATCAATTGTTAAAATTAAATTCTAATGAAATAATTCTTGAAAATCAGGAAGCTGTAAAGGAACTTAAAACAAAAATAAACTGGCGACAGGACTTCTTGGCTTTGGCAGTTGTCAGTCATGACAGTAAAGAAGCTTATGAATCGTTAATGCATTGGAGTTCATTTAAAAACAATTCTTTACCTAAAGTTTTGATTGTGCTTTCAATTGTTCTTCCAACTTTGTTTTTCGGTTTTTTAGCAGCTTATTTTATTACTTCAAAAACTATTTTACTATCGTATCTGACTTATATATTTATAGCAAATCTAATTGTTTTAGGACAGGCATTTAAGCGAATTCAGTCTGAAATTGCAAAAGCAGAAAATATAGATAAAATAATAAAGCAATACAGTTTACTGGTTCAGAAAATTGAGAATGAAGCTTTTGAATCAAAGAAACTGAATGATTTAAAACAGCAACTAATTTTTAAAAATACACAAGCCAGTTCACATTTAAAACAGTTGTCAGAGTTGTTTTCGAGAATGGATACTATCAATAATTTAGTGACGGCAATAGTTTTCAACGGAACTTTTTTATTTAACCTTCATGTTTTAAAATCACTGTTAAAATGGAAAGATCACTATTCGACAGAACTTGCAAAATGGATTGAGATAATAGGTGAATTTGAAATGTTAAACAGTTTGGGTAATCTGGCTTATAACAATCCGGATTTCGTCTTTCCTGAGATCAATTCAGAATACAAAATAGGGTTTTCCAATTTGAGTCACCCATTATTAAATCCGGTTAGCAGGGTAGGGAATGATACTCATTTTTATCCGCAATCGTTTATGATATTAACAGGCTCAAATATGTCGGGAAAAAGTACTTTTTTAAGAAGTTTGGGTATTAATATGGTTTTGAGTGGAGTAGGATCAGTAGTCTGTGCTTCAGAGGCTAATGTGCATCCATTGCCAGTTTTAGTTTCAATGCGATTGTCAGATTCCCTGGCTGATAGTGAGTCGTATTTTTTTGCTGAAATCAAACGTTTAAAACAAATAATGGATGCTCTTGATGATAAGCCGGCTTTTGTTTTATTAGATGAAATTTTAAGAGGAACTAACTCCGATGACAAACGTAACGGAACAATTGAAGTTGTAAAAAAAGTAATTAGTAAGAAAGCGATTGGCGCAATTGCCACACACGATATCGAAGTTTGCCTGACCACCAATGAATATCCTGAAATTTTATCCAATCAATGTTTTGAAGTAGAAATACGTGATAATGATCTGCATTTTGATTATAAACTTCGTAGCGGAATCTGTAAAAATAAAAGCGCTACATTCTTAATGCAAAAAATAGGAGTGATTTAATTAACAGAAAACCATTATTAATAAAAAACCTTTTTCTGCTTTTCAATTGAAAGACTGAAAAAGGTTTTTTTAGAAGTGATATAGCAAATTTTGTTTTACAAGTTGGCTTTTATTTTTTCAATAATAGTGTCATATTCTGAATCAGATAGATATGTTTTTTGAGGATTCATTTCAAAAACGCTTCCAAATCCATAACCATCTTTATATTTAGGAACAATGTGTACGTGTAAATGTGATAGTGTATCGCTGTAAGCACCGTAATTGATTTTTGCAGGATCAAATGCTTTTGCAATTGCTTTAGCAACGGTGGCAACATCTTCCATAAATAAATTGCGCTGTTCGTCACTTAATTCATAAAGTTCAACAGCATGATCTTTATAAACTACATTACAGCGTCCTGTATACGATTGCTCTTTAAAAAGAAAAAGCTGAGATACTTTTAAATCTCCAATTTTTATCATTAATTGTTGTAAGGTGTCATTATTTTGGCAATAAAGGCATTCTGAAACGGGGCTTGGCATATTTTTAATCTATAAAGGTTTTGTAATAATTGAAAGTATTTCGGCAAAAATACTTTTTATTTTAAAAGAAAAAACTTTTTCTGCTTTTCAAAGATGAAAGAGGCAGAAAAAGTTTTTTGGCAATAATAATAATAATCTAAATTTCAGATTATAATTTGTATTTTAAACTGACCATTAACTGACGAGGATTGATTGGGTTGACACTGTAATTTTCGTGAACAGTATAGTTTAACTCATCTGTAATGTTAGAAACTCTGCATAAAAGTGATATTTTTTTCCAGTCATAACCTACAGAAGCATCAATAGTTGTATAGCCTTCTAATGGAATATCTCTATCTCTTATTGTTACAGTGTAAGCCGGATCTGGTTTCGGATTAGCAGGTGTAGGTGCTATTGGTGTCCATAAATAGTCATCATTCCAACCTCCGGTACGGTCTCCAATATAATTAGCAATTGCACCAAAAGTAAATCCTTTTAATAATCCGCTAGGTAATTTGTAGAAAAAACTCAAATTTGCAGTATGCTTTGGTGTTCTTGCTAAAACATCACCAACTACAAGGCTTCCTTGTGTTCCAGAAGATTTAGAAACTTTAGTTTCATTAAAACTATACCCTCCCATAATGTTTAAACCTTCAACAGGTCTTGCAGTAATATCTATTTCAATACCTTTTCCTTTTGTTGCTCCTACTAATTCTTTAAAATTACTATTTACATTCTCAGTAATACCATCAGCTAGAAATTGAGATGTTTGTGCTAGATTATTATTTTGAATCATATATGCTGTTACATTTGTACTCAAATTTCCTTTCCAGAAATCTTTTTTGATACCCACCTCATATTGATCAATTATTGATGGATCTAATGGTTTTCCTTCAACTGTTGTTCCCGTGTTTGGTGTAAAAGAATTTGAATAGCTGGCAAATAAAGACATATCTTTATTTGGCTGGATAACTAGTCCTCCTTTTGGAGAAAAAGCTCTGTTTAGATTTTTTACTCCTTCTGTAGGTTTTGCATTCACATATGCTGTTGTAATGACATTCTTATTGTTTATCTTTTCTATTACTTCTTTTGTTGTCGTTGCTTCACTTTCCTGCCAAGACCAACGAATTCCGGCTAATACTTTTATATAATCTGTAATTGAAATTAAATCTTGTGCATACGCTCCAAAACGTTTAGTATCTGTAGTTATTAGTTGTGTTATTCTATTATTAAAAGGGACATTTAGTGATTGATTACTATAGTCGTAGTTTAATATATTTATTGCAGTTGCTTCTGTTGTTATAAGATCTGCTGGTTTTGCTGAATCGTAAAATCCAAAAGTATAACTTGGTGCAATAGAGTTTTCATAGTCAATACCTGTAAAAATTTGATGTTTGATTTTTCCTGTATTAAAAATGCCCTGCAAAGTCAATTGATCACCAAATATATTTTCCCCAGCATCTGCTTTTGTTAAGCCTCTTTTCCAGTTAACCTCTGCTGCGCCTGAAGTATTATTTGTTGAATAGGCTAAATTAGATAATTGTGCAGTTGATGTTTGAGTTCTTTTGTATGATTGAAAAGAAGAGTTAAAACCCAATTTCCAATTATCATTGAAGTTGTGATTCAACATTAATGAAGCACTTGAAGATTTAGTATTTCCAGTTGACCAAAGTGCTCCAAAAAATTCGTTACGCGATAAATCTAAAATTTCTTTTCCGACAATTCCTGTACCAAAATCTGGAGTCCAGTCAGCACTTAAATAATCACCCTGTAATGTAATTTGTGTTTTATCTGTTAGATGAAACAAAAATGAAGGATTGATATAGATACGTTCGTTTTTAACATAGTCTCTAAAGCTTTCCGAATTTTCATAAGAAGCCGTAAATCTATAAGCTATAGATTTACTTAAAGGGCCGTAAAAATCAATAGAAGGTTTGTAAAAGGCATAACTTCCCATTTGCATGGATAACTCGCCACCCTCTGTGAATTTAGGTGTTTTGGTAACTAAATTTAAAATTCCACCAGGCGCAACATTTCCATACAATAATGCTGAACCACCTTTTAAGAATTCTACTTTTTCTAAACTGGCTACATCAGGAATAGATCCTGTGTTGTAACGAAATCCATTTTTAAACATGTTATTGGTGTCCATAGTATAGCCTCTTGACCAAAATGACTCCTGTGCGCCACCTCGAGCAGAGCCAACATAAACACCATTAGCATTTTTTATAACTTCGCTTAACCTTATAGCTTGTTGCTGTTCAATTACTTCGCTTCCAATTATCTGAACACTTTGTGGCAAATCCATTACCTTAATCCCTGAACGTGCAGCTGAAATGGGTTTTTTAGGTTTATTAGCCGTAACTTTTACTTCATTAAGTATTTCACCCTTTTTATTTTTTACAGTATCATTAATCGCCAAAGCTGAATTGGTGTTTGAATAACCCTGGCTGTAAGTAGCAAAACTTAGAAATGATAAACTGAAAAGTAAGATATATTTCATGCTGTTTATTTAGAATAATTTAAAATAATTTTTTGCAAATATAACGGGTATGTTTATTATTTAAAAGTTTATTTAGATTAATTACTATTAATTTTATAACTATTTGTTTGTTAATTGTTTATTAAATAAAAAACAATAAAAACTTAATGAAATCGATATTCTTTACACCTTGTTTAAACAAAAAAAGCCTTTTTCTGAAGTGAAAAAGGCTTACAACTTTATAAAATTTAAATTTATTTTACGGGAATTAAATAAGTGGCCATTTTCCAGATCTCATCATACTTTTTGCCATTATGCTCTCCTGATGCCTTTTCGGTATAAGCAAATTCAACCATATAATTACCGGACCAAATTGGTGTAAAAGAAATTTCTCCCTTATCATTTGTCCATAATTCTTTTTCCCAGCCGTTTGGAGCAATTACTTTTACTTTTTGCTTTTTGGCAGATGCACCTTCGTACAAAGCAAATACATTAATTTTAACGTTTTTCTTAGCTATATCTGCATTTTCGCTAAATAATCCAATTACATTATTATTTGCAGTCGCATAATTTCCTGCTGCTTTGTTCCCCACTACAACAGTTGCACTTGAGTTGTAATCTAAAACCATGGTTCCGTAAACATCTTTTACCTTGTGGTGCATTAAAATTGTATAAACCCCTTCTTCATCAGGTGTAAAAAATGCCTGATACCTATTTTCAAGAGCTTTACTTGTTAACTTAGTTTCTTTTTTTGATGGAGAAACCAATACTAAAGAAAAATCTTTTAAATCTGAAAACCATTTGTCGGCTTTAGTAATATCATTATCTGCAAATTCCCCAAAGTAAACAGAAATTTCCTGAGCTTTGCCTTTTGTGCCAGCAGCCTTAGTTTCAATCCAAAGTGCATGTGCAAATAATGATGGAGCTGTGATTAGCATTAGTAACAAAAATGCTGATCTTTTTAGTGAATTTGATTTCATAGTAGAATTTGTTTTTTATTATATTCTACAAACTTAATCTTATTTAGAATAATTAAAAACAATTAAGGTCTTTTTTAATTTAATATTTGAATTGGATTTATGCCATTAGTTAACCTCAGTTTACTAAAATTACATTCGTTTTTATATTTATGATTGCAGCTTTTATAAATTGTTATCAGAAGAGTTTATCACAGAGGTGTCTTTTTAAGATATTCATCAAAGGCCTTATTGGGATCTGAAGTAGCATACTCATTTTGAGGTTCAGGAATTACATGAATTTTTGAATCATTGAGTGATACAATTGCAGAACAAACATAAATACCTATCTTTCCTTCACTATATTTAAAATCGAGTAGGGTTAATTTTACTACTTCATTAATAGAAAACTCGTAGTAATTTCCATGTCGGATTATTTTAAAATAAATTTCTTTTGTGTCTCCTATTTCAAATTGATTGGTTTGAAGGTTCTCAAAAATAAAGTTGTTCTTTACATCTTTTTCGTTGAAACCCCAAGCCCTGAACTGAACATATCCACTTACAAAATCAACTGAGATGTAATAGCCTGTTCCTTCTTCATCACACTCAATTACAAACCCTGTTTTACCCATGCCTTCAACTGCCAATGTTCCTTCCCAGACAAAATCCTTTGAAGGTTTTTCAAAGCAAATGACTTCATAACCGCTTCTGCATCCAAGACGCCATTTATTTTCGCTTTCTAATAATAAATTTGCGGTTGGGTTTTTTAAAATGGGTTCAGGAACAGGAAAATCTTTTTGATAAATTGTTCTTTGATAAATGGATTCCCAATGGTGATATGTTTTTAACACAAGTCTCCCTGTGCTATCTACATCCAATTGTTTTGGAGGTGGAATTACACGATGGGTATTGACATTGCCTCCAACAAAATAAAAGTTGTAAAGCAGAAAATAATCACCTTCTTTTAGAATCCTTGCTGCATAATTACCTTGCGGGATTAATACATTATTGTGAAAAGCATGATATTCTCCTTTAAAATCAGGAGAAAACCAATAGCGCACTCTTATATCTTCACGAATGGATCCCAGCAAATAATGCATCCCTTTTATTTCTATCACACAAGGGCATTCAACATCATCATATACGTAAGGAACATGCAAAGCTTTTTGAAGTACAAAACCATCAGCTTCTTTTTTTGCTACACCAATGCAGCCCCTTCTATAGGTTGGACCAATAGCACTTCGGGCACAAATCAGCAAATAATCTTCTCCTTCAAACTGATACTTAAATGGATCCCTGAAACTGATCCATTCACGGGGATTATTATTAGAACCTTCATAATAAGGAGCCTGACTTTTTAGTGGGAGGCCATATTTATTTTCTTTTGTCCAATGAATCAAATCTGGTGAGACTGCTCTGCCTATCTTTTGCATTATCCCTTTATCTTTTCGTTTTAGACCGGTATAATACATTTCATATCCCTCTCCGTCAGAGTTTTTACTAACGTGCATTGTCCACAGCATGTCGTCATCCCATTCTCCCGGATCTCCAACAAATAAAGCATTTTTTACTCTTTTCCATGAAAGACCATCCCTGGATATCGCATGAGCAATATAATCGTGATTAGGAATAATCAGATGAAATAAATGATGTATTCCGTTTTCATCTATGAATACATCAACATCGCCAATTTCCCAACTACTGAAACCTGAACCTGAATAATACATACTATTTAATTATTTTATAATGTTTTAATCCCTCCAAAATTCCCGCGGCAGCTGGTTCTTCAGCAACAAAAATACTTTTATTGGTTACGTATCTGGCTAATTCTGCGCTTCGATTCCCTACTATTATTCCTTTTACCGGACCTCTAAACATGTCGATATCGTTTCCGGAATCTCCTGCTGCAACCACATTACGCAAAGAAATACTCCATTTGCGGCATAAAAATTTGATGGCATTTCCTTTCGAAGCTCTCTTCGGAATAAAGTCAATATATTTTCCATGACTTGGTATAATATTTATTTTGTACCAGCCCGTTCCTAATGCCTTGATTAATTGTTCCCGATCGTATTGTTTTTTATCATAATAGTAAGAAATTTTAAATTCATTTTGTCCTTCATCTTCCTGCAATCGCATCCAGGGTATTCCTTTTAGTCGGTTTAGAATATCTTCCCTTTTCCACCTGCCTGAGAGAAATGTAGCCCAGCCTTTGTCTAAAATATAATCATTACCATTTGTATAATAAATTTCAGTACCCACAGAACATATAATAAAATCAGGGATAGGAAATTTTTCGTTCTCTATAACTTCTTTTACAAGGTCCAAATTTCTTCCTGACGCCATTGCAAAAGCCATTTTATCGGTGCGATTGGTTAAGTGTAACTTCAGTTCTTCAAGACCCGGATTATTCAATTTTGGCTCTATAAGTGTACCATCAATGTCTGATACCAATAAATTTTCAATCTTTCTTTTTAAACGGTCAATATTAATGTTGGGATAATGCTGATTTTTGATACCCGAACCAGATGAGGCTGACAGATTCTCCTTAATTAATCTAACATACTGATTAACATGAGCCAGCCAGCTATAATGTTTCTGGATGTTAATAGCTCCATTATTAGAATAGTAGCGCCACAGACTCTCATCTGTTAAGATATTAAGAAGTGCTTTCTTTATTTGATTTTCGTCCTGTGGATTTACTAACTCCCCATTTTGACATGTAGGAATGATTTCTGATGGTCCTCCGTTTTTAGTAACAACAACCGGCAAACCAGAGCTGGCTGATTCAATAACTGTCAAACCAAAATTCTCGTGTAAGGCCAGATTCACGAATACACCTCTTTTTTCTGCAGCATAACGGTAAATAAACGAAACCTCGTTTTCGACATCATGCTTTTTAGGAATTGCCATTTTTCCATACAAATCATATTTATCCATCAATAACAATAAATCAGTCAGAACATCTTTTTCTGATTCAGGCATTTTTGAAATATCCCGTCTTATGCCTGCAAAAATGACGAGATTAGCGATGCTTTGCAATTCTTTGTCCTTACCATAAACTTCAATGAGCGTATGTAGGTTTTTATGCCGATCAGGTCTGGAAAGTGCAAGAATAATTGGCTTATGGGGATTTGTTAAAAACTTAGAAATGGTTTCTGCAACCCAGTATTTTCTTTGTTCTTCTTCCATTTGTTTATTTGAGTCCTGCTCAATATGGTAATAAGGAACAAACTTTCGGGTGTCTATACCCGGCGAGATAGCGTGGAATTTACCTAAGTCAAAATTTTTATAAGGTCTGTAGGTTTCAATTTCCTGTTCAGTTGAAGTAACAATAAATTCAGAAAGTTCTAATGTTTTTTCCTCTGCGGCAATTCTTTGTTTAAACTTAAACTTCTTTTCAAGCTCTTCGTCCATCATTCCGGTTTCTATTAGTTTCTTCTTTTTGTAATATCCTAAAGAATGTCCGGTATGAGCAAATGGAATATTTAAAATTGCTGATAATTCAGCCGCCGCATACCCGGCATCTCCATAATGGGAGTGAATCCAGTTTGGAAAGATATTATGAAATTTAACGTGCTGTACTACGCCGTTTACGAAAGTATCCAGACCCGCCCACAATTGTTCTTTTGCCTTATATTTTTTTCCCAGAAACGGAATCCTTCTAATATGAAATTTATCATTTACAACTTCAACAGGTACCGTATATTCTGAAGACAAATGCGGATCATCTATTAATCTGGTATATAGATCAACGTACTCTATATCTTTATGTTGGGATAAAAATTCGGCAAGTTCAAAAACATATTTAGTTTGTCCTCCATTATCAGCATCTCTTCCAATTTCAAGTCCAGAACCTTTTAAAAGTCCATGAATATTAATTATTGCTATTCTTAAATTTTTCATTTTCATTTGAATGTTAGAAATTTTAAGATACAAAAAAAAAGCCGTTTACCCCCAATTTATTAGAAAATTAAGGTATTATTTACATTTTCAAAATAGGAATATTATCGTGATTTTGATTGCTGTAGTTTTTTTTTAGAAGAATTGGGAAATAAAAATCATATCATTTTATGGTTGCTTTCAAAAAAACAAGTTTGGGTATTTACTAAATAACTAAAAATATTAAAGGGAACTAATTTTAGATCAGTTCCCCTTTTCATACGTCATTGTTGTTAGAATTTATAGCTAAAACTAGCCACAACATTTCTTGGTTTTTGAGGATTCACAGTTCCCCATCCGCCATTAAAATATTCTTTGTTTGTGATGTTATTGATGTTTAAAGCAACTCTAAATTTACTTGAACCATAAAAAACAGAGCCATTTAT
>CBFGNY010000131.1:0-12899 GCA_965650235.1 uncultured Flavobacterium sp.
TTTTTGGCAGTGTTGCAATAATTTTATTCATACTGCCACATTTACCTTTCTGGTCTTCGTTTACGGTTTCTCCAGAAAGCAACGGCACTATTTTCGGATCCAGATTTAAATCTTTTATTAAATTATCATAAACGATTTTTACTTTTTTTGGCCAAAGTGTATCTCCGGTATTCGATTCTCCCTGATGTAGTAAAATACCTTTAATGACACCTTTTTTCTGTGCTATTTTTGCTAGTTCTACCAATCTCGCATACGGATTTCCGTCGTATTCCTTTAGCATGCCTTTCATCCAGTCTGGCGCTGTGGCTACATATTCTGCTGTTTTGTCTTTGTCAAAAAGTTCAATTTTGCATCCTCCAACGGCCACATTAATAACACCTACTTTTACATTTTTAGGCAGATTGGCCACGAGGTTTCTTCCAAAATAATCAACTGGTGTTAGTCCGGTATTACAGCGACACAATGGCGGAATGGCGGTATACCAATTTCCTTTTTCACGTTTCAGGTCAGGACAATTGACTGCCTGTAAAACCTGAAAGCGGTCGTCGACACCAACTTTGTCCTGTGGTTCTATTTTAGCATATCCTTCCATATTTGACTGACCAAAACTCAGGTAAACATGAAAATCAGGATCTTGAGAATACCCTTTTTGTGCTATTGAAAAAAGAAACGTAAATGCGAAAAACCTAAGTATTGATTTCATTATTAGCTGTATTTTTATTATCAAAAAATCATTTAAATCTTGGATTGTAATGGGTAAGTGATGAAAAGAAAACACAATTATTTAAATAATTGGAGGTCAATTGTTTCTCCCATTTTTACATAACCAGCTTCGTTTGGATGTAAAAAATCACCATCATGCAGGTTGGATAAAATTGTTTTAGAACCTTCTGCTTCCACCATTGCTTTATCAAAATCAATTACGGCATCAAAGGCATTACTATTTCGAATCCATGTGTTTACAATATCTCTGGCTTCTTGTCTGTGAGGTGCATCATAAAATGATTTGGCAAATGGTAAAATGGTGCAGCCATACACTTTGATTCCTTTAGCATGTGCTTTATCTATCATTACCTTGTAAGCTTCAATAAGTTCCTGAGCTTTAACTGGCGCATCTTCAGGATTTTTAATTCCGCCAATATCATTTACTCCCTCCAAAAGTATTAACCATTTTGTACCTTTCTGTGATAGTACATCCCTGTCAAAACGATTTAATGCAGTAGGACCTAATCCTCCTCTAGTGACACAATTCCCTCCAATTCCTAAATTTAAAACTCCTATATGCTCCGTTTTCTTATTGGCTAATAATCTGGCCGACAAGATATCTGTCCATCTGTTTTGTTTGTTGGTTCCTGATCCTCGGCCGTCTGTAATGGAATTTCCCAGACAGACTATATTCGCAGAAGATTTATCAGCAACAACGTCCAATCCCATAATCGAATACCAGTGATCTGTTTTTATGGCGCCATCAAAAGCTGTGTTTTGAAGCTGATCTCCCTTAAGAATATAAGAAGTCGTTCTGGAACCAGGATGCCCTGATGTTTTTTGAGATGTTGCTCCATAATGAATCGTAATGGCTAATAGCTGTCCTGGCTGTAAATCAAAATCAAAGGCATCTGAAAATACTTCCTGCTCAGGATTCATTGTTATTCCTTGATTTCCATTAAAACTTACTGTTTTTTGAGTTGCTGCATCAATACCAGGAGCAGCAGCGACATTTGCTACACTAACGGATTTTAACACTGTTGGCTGATCGCTGAATATATTGGAAAAACGTAATTTCATGCGCTTTCCTCCAATAGAAACCCTAATTATCTGTCGAAGCGTATTATCTGTAAGGCCTGGTTCCGGAGGCATATTATGAGGTTCTACTAACATTTGTGCTGTAGCCCAAGTGCCCACCCAGTTCTCAGCATTTGATCTGCCTGCTTCTTTTACAGATGCCTGATTGGACTTACAGCCCACAACCAAAAGGAGAAGAGGTATAAACAATAACCATTTAAAATATTCCTTCTTCATGTATATAATTTTTTAAGATTATGACTATTCTGTCTTTTGATTTTCCAACACTTTTTTATTATGGCTTAGCATCATTTGCAGCCGTGGCATATAATCCTACCAATGCTCCTGTAAAACCGCCAGCCACATTTGTTGAAAGAATATCTCCGGAAACGCTTCCGCCTAAATTTTTAAAATCAGCTCCGTTTAAGGCATAACTAAATTCGTAACTGTCTCCAGTTGCTTTTACCTGCAGACGAATTGGTTTTTTGATGTCAATTTTAGTACTTGCTATAATTTTTGACTGCCCTTTTTCTGTTCTCTCTAACAAAACAAAAGTGTCTTTTCCTTTTTTTGTGATACCAAAAACATAATTAAAACGCTCGTTTTGCAGACATGTAATTCCTGCAAGATCCTTTTCAGATTCTGGTTTGTAATCTATTGTTGTGGCAAACGAGAACGTATTGTGCATTTGTCTGTAAAAAAGTGTCGAAGTAGGTTTCAGTTCTTTAATATTTACTTTGAAAGGATTAATTTGGAGTCCTTTTTTAGTTACTGAAATGAAATTTTCACGAGGTCCTCTCAGCCCGATCCATCTGTAATCTAATTTATCCGAAGTGAAATTTTCGGTAAACGTAAAATTGCCATTTGGGAAAAAGCCGTCTTTACCTGTTTTGTTTTCGGTAACGCCTTTTGGCATTTTAATTTTTGGTTCTAAAGGCACTAATCCGTTTTCAAAAACCGGAAAAGTTCCTGACAAGTCTACCTGAAGCATAAAAGTTTAGCGTCCTGTATTTACTTTGTCTTTGTCATTCGGGCGAATGCCTAAAAATACACCGTAGTATTTATTATCAGGTCCAAGTACTAAATCGGCATGTCCGGCCCAGTCTACTTTATCTTTCCTGTTTTCCGGAAAATATCTTTGGGTAAGAATCGGGTTGTTTGATGCCGGTTTAAAAGGTCCTTTTGGACTGTCACTGATAAATATAACTTCACTATGATTATCTCCAGTTCCTCCTTCGGCACACATTAAATAATATTTACCGTCTTTTTTATACAAATGAGGCGCTTCTATCCAGATTGGTTTTTTAGAAAGATCTACACCACCATCTACTATGATTTTGTCAGTACCCGGAATTACCTGATCTTTTGCAAGATCGTATTCCCAAACTTTAATAACACGGTGCCCTTCATATAATTCCTTTCCCTTGTCGGGAGCATCGTTGTGAACCACATAGCCTTTTCCGTTATCATCAAAAAATATACAAGGATCAATGCCGTCAAAAGCTAATTTTATTGGACTGCCCCATCCTTTCATAGGATCTTTTGTTTTTACTATAATATTGCCCAAACCTCCTGAAAATGCTGTTACAATCATATAGAAAGTGTCATTATGAGGATTATAGGTTATTCCAGGAGCATACACGCCCTGGCTTATACCTGTATCATGAGGGTTAAATTCTGAAACTTTATTTAAAACGCCTCCAAGGTCAGTCCAATTTACTAAATCTTTAGAATGGAAAATAGGTACTCCTGGAAACATGGCAAATGATGAACAAACCATATAATAATCATCTCCTTTTCTGGTAATTGCCGGATCCGGATAACATCCTTGTAAGATTGGGGAATAAAATTCACCTGATTTCAATGGATTTTTTTTATAAATATTATCATCTCCCTGATAAATAACATTTGAAAAAACCGGAGACTTTTGGTTTGATTTTCCTGCAATGGTATCCTTAACTTGTATTCCCTTAAAAGAAAAAAGAAAAATTAATGATAACAAGAAAAATAATTGTCGCTTCTTCATTGTAATTGTTTTTATAACATCTATTTAAAAAATGTCATTAGTTTAAAATTAATTTGCAATCCTGAAATACTATTTCTGAAATTTTATGATAATTATACATTAGCATCCATATTTATCATAAAATGTTTTCAAAATTTAAACTGTAGATAATTCAAATATCTTAGCTTAATTCAGAATTTAAAAGCCGAGGGAATTATCCCCCGGCTTCAAACTTAAACAAACTTACCTAACTAACTTATAAGCCATTCTGTAAAATTAACACTTATAACTACAGTTAAATTTGTGCATAATATTTATTAGTTATACCCTGGATTTTGATATTCTTCTTTTTCAGCAGCACTCATTTCCATACCATCAATCTGACCTTGTGGAATCGGACGCAGATAATGATACTTTTCTATTGTTCTTGTAACAACCTGTGGTGTGTGATCTCCTAAATTTGGACCACCAATTGAATAGGTACCTGCAAGTTCATTCCATTTTTGAGTTCTTACTAAATCATACCAACGGTATCCTTCTCCGTAGTATTCGCGTGAACGTTCCGCTAAAATATAATTAATATCAATTACAGCAGGAGTTGCACTTGTTAACAAAGCACTATTGTCTGCACTTTTTGTCACATTTCCATTATTGTCCCAACGCCATTTCCCTGCACGGGCACGAATTACATTGATAAGCTCTCTGGCTGTCATAGAACCAGTTGCTCCTTTTACTGCAGCTTCTGCGGCAACAAAATAAAGTTCAGAAAATTTAGCTATCGGGAATGGTCTTGTACTACCCGCATTTGGCTGTCCTAATCCTCCGGCATTATCAGTACGGTATGGTCCCAATTTCCAGAAGCCCGGATATACTCTTCGGCTTATTCCTTGAGGAGAAATCACATAATCAGCTCTGCCTGGTAAAACTCCGGCACCAACATTACTACCGCCACCGTCAGTATAATTGATTGGTGTTACAGGTTCATCATTCAGAAAAGATAAAATAGGGTCACCAGGTTTTACTGGTAATGAATTAGCATTATAGAGTGTTGCTACATTTGTTAATCCGGTTCCGATTAGATTCCAGTTACCGCGGTAAACAGCAGTAAATGTTCCATCATACCTTGAATCATTTGTTTTATCTGCAAAAGTATTGGTGAAAACTCCAATAGGCGGTGCCATTCTTGTCCATGGACGTCCTAAAAATTGATCAGCTGCCCTCTGGACACTCGAAACCGCAGATCCTGCTGAATTCTTACTTCTAATACCGGTATAATCCCATGTTGCCATCCAGCCTGCAAAATTATCAGGAGAACCTCCGCTTCCGTAAGTAAGACTCGCACCATTGTAATATTCACTTGCCTGAGTATGGTCTGCATACAGCATCATCTCTTTATTACGGTCATTTGATCCTAAGTTTACATCATAGTAATATGGTAATAATCCATATGATCCCGGATTGTTAATTCCTTCTAAAGCTATGTCGTAAGCTTTTTGAAAATACCATTGTGCATTGTGCCCGTCTGGATCTGTTCTCGGTGCTTCAGGATATGTTGGAATATCATTTGGATTTTGTAACCACCATGCATAAGTAAGATAGGCTTTTGCTAAATACAAACGAGCTAAAGTTTTTGTTGCCGTTCCTGTTAATCTTGGTGCATCAGGTAATTCATTCACAGCTGCTACAAGATCTGGAAAAATAGCTTTAGTATAAACTTCTGGCACTGTATTTCTCTTTGAAGATCTGGATGGATTAATATTAAATTTCAATTCTCCCATTCCTAAATCTAAGGGTACACCTCCAAAATTCTGAACTAATAAAAAATAATCAAAAGCTCTAAAAAATCTTGACTCAGCAATTAAGCTGCTTGCAACACCAACTGCTGCTCCATTTTCAATAATTCCGCTGGCAGTATTTATATCGTTATATGAATTATTCCAAACTACGTCAGCTCTGCTTGAAGTAGGATTAATAATCCCAACGCCTGATAAGTCATGATCTTTAAAGTTTCCATCAGCCTGTTGCCCATAAGTATGTTCATCTGTACCGGTTTGAGTGGAATTGTAATAATATGCCTGTCCATAAATCCAGCGCAAGTGAGCATAATGAGACGTTAATCCCTGTATTACCCCACCTTCAGTTTTAAAATAGTCCGGTTCATAAAAATCATGTGGATTCTCTTCTAAAATATCGGAGCAGCCTGCAAAGGAGAACAAAACTACTGATCCTATAATTAGCTTTTTTAAAATATATCGTTTCATCGTTGTTCCTGATTAAAATGTTAAATTAAGTCCTAATAAATAATTTCGGGTTGAAGGTGTATTTGTTCCAATAACCAAAAATCTTTTCTGGTAGGTAGAATTTACTGCCTGATTTTCATCTCCTAGTGAGTTTGTTTCCGGATCCATTCCAGACATTTTGTGGTATGGAGAAAAAAGTACAAAAGGATTTTGAGCCGTAAAATAAAGTCTCAGTTTTTCAATTCCTAAATCTCTCATAAACTGCTGGTCTAATGTATATCCTAGCGTTATCGCTCTAATTTTCACATAAGAGGCATCAAAATACCCCATTGTTGACATGTACTTCGGATTATCACCTGCTCTAATACCTTTTGGGTTAGGGAATTCAGCGTCTCTGTTATCCGGCGTCCAGTAATCTACGTCCACATTGCTTCTGCGACCGTTTAACAGGTTAAGATAACTATTACCTCCATAAAGTGTACTGATTAACACACCCCCACTTTTGAATGCACCAACTGCAGAAAAATCAAAACCTATATAAGTTAAATTTGTATTGAAACCTCCTTGAAAATCCGGATCAGTATCTATAATTTGTCTGTCACTTGCATTTATGGCACGTGTTGGCGAACCATCTGCATTATAATCTCCAGTATATTTAACTTTAATAGATCCCACAACAGTTCCTTGTTGATTAATTCCAGTAGGACCAGGCTCATATATTGACATGTAAGGATCTCCCTCCTGCCAAATACCTACTTTTTCATAATCATAGATAGAATTGATATTGTGACCTACAAACCATGAGTTCCCCTCATCCCTTTGTTTTCCAGAAGCAAGTTTAACTAACCTATTCTCATTGGCATATAAGTTAACACCAACTGACCATGTCAAACCATCTGGATTATCCAAAATAACTCCATTTAAAGATATTTCATAACCTTTATTTTCAGTTTCACCAATATTTGCTGTATAAGAGTTAATACCAGATGTTACAGGTAACGCTACTTTTTGCAGAACACCTTCGGTATGTGTTTGATAATATTCAATTGTACCTGATAGGCGATTATTAAAGAATCCAAAATCTAATCCATAATTCCAGGTTGTAGAAAACTCCCATCCTAAATTTGCATTAGGTGCATCTGTAAAATATACACCTGTTAAATTTGTATTTCCAAAATTGTATGGTCTGGTAGTTAAAGATCCTATTGTAGAATATGGAGTTATTGCCTGATTAGAAGTTCTACCGTATCCTGCGCGAAGCTTAACTAAGTTAATCCAGGAAAGTTTTTTCATAAAAGATTCATTTGAAACTGTCCATCCTGCAGACACAGCCGGATAAGTAAACCATTTATTTCCTTCAGCTAACCTTGACGAACCATCTGAACGAATTGTCCCGGAAATAAAATATTTATTATCATACGAATACATTGCTCTTGCCATATAAGAACTTAGTCCCCATTGTGTGTAATCCTGTTCTGATGGCACAATAATTATTGGTTCTTCACTGTTCGCCATATTGTAAAACTGAAAAGCATCCGAAGTAATTCCTTTTCTTGTTATTCTGGAAGTATTACTTGTATATTGTTCATTCGAATATAATCCAACAACATTTATTGTATGTTTGTCTGCAAAAGTTTTGTCATATGTTATCAAATTCTCAATAAGCCATTGAGTTGACATATCATTTCTAATAGCTGCCTCTGATAATGTAGCAGCATTTACATCAAATACTCCTTTTCCTTCATAATAACCATTATTAGCTACCCGGAAATTTAATCCCGTATTCATGCGATATTTCAGCCCCTCTACTCCAGGTATTTTTACCTCGGCAAAAATATTATTGTATGTACTAAATGCTCTGTCTAGGTTAACATAAGATTCTCCAAGACTATTGATAGTTCCTCTTGTATATACCCAATTTTCATCAGCTCCCATTCTAACCGTTCTTTTTAAAGACCCGTCTGCATTATATGGATTAGCTAACGGAGAAGTTCCTAGAATAGTACCTGTACCAATATTATCTCCATTAGTAACAATATAATTACTATTAGTATTAAATCCTACACGAAAATTCTTTCCAATCTGCTGATCTAAACCTGCCCTAAGACTGAAACGTTCATAACTTTGACCCGGCAAAACTGCCTCTTCTTTATAATAACCCAAACCTGCATTATACGAACCACGTTCTGTACCACCAGTAACACTTATATCGTGACTAGCCATTTCACCGGCACCATAAAGCAAATCTTGCCAATTAGTATTAGTACTTCTTGATTCATCCAACCCATCAGTATATAAAGTTGAGTAATCACGAAGTGCTCCAAATTTAGCGCCATCCATCATATCATATTGTCCAAAAACTTGTTTAAGACCCGTAAATCCATTATAATTAAATGTAGCTTTTTGGTTTTTACGTCCTTTATTACTTGTAATTAATATTACACCATTTGCTCCACGTGAACCATAAATAGCGGTTGCAGAAGCATCTTTTAAAATATCAACAGATTTAATATCAACAGGATTAATATCCCCTATTTTACCCCCAAATGGAACTCCGTCCAATACAATCAACGGATCATTTTCTCCAGTAAGCGATCTTGTTCCACGAATACGGATCTGCATAGCCGCACCTGGTTTTGACGATGTCTGAGTTAGCTCAACACCCGCCAATCTACCCTGCAATGCTTGTGTCACGTTTGCAGCTTGCACTTCATTTAGTTCTCTTCCTCCAAGAGAAGCTACAGATCCGGTCACTGCTTCTTTTCTTTGCGTTCCGTATCCAATAACAACAACTTCTTTTAAAACTGCTGAATCTTCTTCAAGGCTCACATTGATTTGGGTTTGCCCATTCACTGCTACTTCTTTGTTTTTTAAGCCAATAAAGCTAAAAACAAGCACTCCGTTTGAAGGAACATCAATAGAATAAGTACCATCAAAACCGGTACTTACACCTGTTTTTGTACCTTTTGAATTTACATTAGCTCCAGGAATAGGTCCATTTGCATCAGATACTGTTCCTTTGACCTTCGTTTGCGCACCCGCATTGAGTGAAAAAGCAAACATTATGATCAAAAAACAAAAGCATTTAATATGCTTCGATTTCATTGTAACAAAATAGTTAGTCATAAAAATTGATTTAAATTAAAATTTGATTTTGGTTTAGTTATTAAGAGTATTTAAAACAAATGTAAAAAAAAACAATTAATACACAATCGGTTGTTTAAAAATAATTTTACAGAATTAATAATAATAAAGAAATAAAAAACGTACTATACAATTTAAACCTTAAAATAATGCGTAATATTTATTTTTGGAATTATTTACTTTATAAAAAATACTTATTTAGACAATTATTTTCAATTTCATTATATAAATCATAAAAATGACTTAAAACTAAAAAACATGCAATTTACTGGTTAGCAACTAAAAATTTAAAAGTAAAAGATTGTTAAAAAAGAAGAAATCAGCATAAACAACTGATTGCATAATGTCAAAATCATAACTTTATTAGAGTTATAACTAAAAATAAGTTAACAAATTGACTGATACAATCGGTTGCTTTTAAATATAAAAAAAAGCTCCTTAAATAAAGAGCTTTTTTTGCATTTACAAAATACCATAAAATGAATTATGTAGTTAATCTTAATGCTTTTTAAAATTATACTGATATCCTTATCTACATCTACTTCTGTAAAAAATTATAAAAATTGAATAAGAGTGTTTTTTTCTATTAGCTCAATAACAATGATAGATCAAACTCAATGTAAATGCTATCAAAAATTTAAAAAAGATAACTTTACAGAGCTATCACATCAAAATATATTTTCAATCTTCTCTTTTAATCAATATTTAAATGCTTCTATTTTAAAGCAACTTAATCTAATGGTATCCTTATTTTAATTATAAATAAGTTCGTCAAACAAACTTTATTCTTTTGTTTCTTTTAACTTCATTACACTCTCATACCCTTTTTTAGGCATCAAGTTCGTATCAAATAATAATGGGTAATTTGTTCTTCCTTTTATCGGCCAGTCATTTAACCAGGACTGTCCATCATGAACTCCCCAAAATGTCACTCGGCTGATTTTATCTTTATGCTTTAAGAATAATTTAAAAATTGAAGCATAACGATCCGCAAGCTTAACCTGAACTGAGTCTGGGAGTTTTTCCGGATAGGGATTCATTTTAGCGTTTCCTTCAAAATTCTGGTTGACATCAGCACCTTGCAAATCCCAAGGATTTGGCAAAACAGTAATATCTAATTCTGTAAAAGCAACTTTTAAACCTAATGCAGAATACGCCAAAATACTTTCCTCAATTACCTCAATGGACGGGCTTTCTAAACGCCAGTGCGCCTGAATTCCAACTCCGTCAATTTTTCCACCGCCTGCTTTGATTTTTTTAATCAAATTAATATTTCCTACTCTTTTGGCAGGCTCTTCATTATTGTAATCGTTATAGTACAAATCTACTTTAGGGTCTGCTGCTGCTGCCAATTTAAAAGCATCAACAAGATATTGCTCCCCAAGTGTATTCAAAAAAACCGACTTTCTTAATGTTCCATCCTCGTTCAAAGCTTCATTGACTACATCCCACGAATCAATTCTTCCCTTGTATTTTGAAACAATTGTCGTGATATGATCTTTCATAAAAGCTTTCATTTCTGTACTATCTTTAATTTTAGCCATCCAGGGAGCCAATTGACTGTGCCAGATTAAGGTATGGCCATGAATAAACATATTATTCTTCTCGCCATAGGCAACAAATTTATCAGATAAGGTAAAATCATATTTGTCTTTTGCAGGATGCATAAACATCGATTTCATTATATTTTCTGCTGTTATGGCATTAAACTCTTTTTTAATCAGAGAATCTTCTTTCGGATTTTTTTCTTCAATCTGACTTGCACTTAAAGCAGTGCCGATATAAAAATCATCTTTATAAAGGTCTTTTAAGGAAGTAGTATTTTTTTCTTTTTTTGCATTACAGCTGCTTAAAATTATTAGGGACAAAAGCAGTAAATAGTGATTCATTAATCTCATTTTTATTGGTTTAAAGTTGATAGTTTTTTTTTAAATTTTTCCACCCATTCTATTACTTATTTTCAAATCTTTACAGCGATTGTTTAAGCTTGTAAGCAATACCCATTTCAAGACCTCTTAATTCGGCCAGGCCTTTTAATCTTCCTGTTAAAGAATATCCCGGATACGTTTCTGTTTTTTCATCAACTGAATGTAAAAAACCATGATCAGGACGCATTGGCATACTTACTTTTCTCTTATTCATCAACAGGAGCAGTTTTTCAACTAGGACTTCTATTTTGCTATCCCCTTCTAAATGTGCTGATTCCCTAAAAACAGTTTCGCTTTCGCGGAAAGTATTTCGCAAGTGCAAAAAATGAATCTTTTCTCCGAAATCATCAATAATTTTTTCCAGATTATTTTTCGGATCAGCTCCCAGTGAACCTGTGCAATAACATAATCCATTTGCATTTGAAGGAACTGCCTCAAAAATCGCTTTGATGTCCTTTTCTGTTGAAACAATTCGGGGCAAACCTAATACTGAAAATGGCGGGTCATCCGGATGAATTGCTAATTTTGAGCCACATTGATCTGCAACAGGAACTACTTCTGACAAAAAATAAATAAGGTTTTCCCGTAATTTATTGTTATCAATATCAGCATAATTATTTAATAATGACAATATCTGTTCTGCCGTAAAATTGATTTTACTGCCAGGTAATCCTAATAAAACATTTTTGAAAAGTAAGGCTTTTTCATCTTCTGAAAGCTGGTTTCCGAATTGCATCGCATTTGCTTTTTCTTCCTCCGAATAATCATTTTCAGAATTAGGCCTTTTTAGCAAAAACACATCAAAATAAGTAAAAGCCAGCTGATTGTATAACAGCGCCTTGCTTCCGTCTTCATTAATGAAATTATGATCCGTTCGAACCCAGTCCAGAATTGGCATAAAATTATAAGTGATGATTTTAATACCACAGTCTGCCAGATTTTTTAAACTTATTTTATAGTTTTCAATGTATTGCAAATAGTTTCCTGACGCACGTTTTATTTCTTCATGAACCGGCAGGCTTTCGACCACTGACCATTCTAATCCTGCTTCATTAATAATTTGCTGTCTTTCTTTAATATCCTGAATCGTCCATATTTCCCCAACAGGAATCTGATGCAAAGCGGTTACAATTCCGGTTGCTCCAGCCTGCTTAATATCTCTTAAAGTAACACCATCCTGAGGGCCAAACCAGCGCATGGTTTGCTGCATTTTTATCATGATCTTATCTTAAAAATTTAAAACCCAATACTATTTCCGCCATCAACTGGCAAAACAGTTCCGGTGGTATATTTAGATTCGCTTAAAGCGAAATAATAAACGGCATCTGCAATGTCTGATGGTTCTCCCAGAAATCCCATTGGTGTTCTCCCGAGCACTTTATTTTTTCTTTCCGGATCACTGTCTAAAGCTTTTGCAGACATTTTAGTTTTTATAAAACCCGGAGCGACACAATTTACACGAACTCCAAAAGGGGCTAATTCTACCGCCATTGCCCGTGTCATTGATTCAATTGCTCCTTTGCTTGCAGAATAGGCAATTACTTTTGGGATACCGTATTGCGAAGCCATCGAACTGATGTTGATAATGCTTCCGCCATTATTCTCCTTCATGTTTTTTACAACGGCTTTGCTCACTGCAAAAACACTTAAAAGATTGGTATGAATTATTGATAAAAAATCTTCATCGGATACGTCCAGAAATTCTTTTTTAAGATTTATGCCTGCATTATTTACTAAAATATCAATCGGATTTTCTTTGATTAAATTCTCAATCATCGCCGGAATTCCTGCATGATCATT
>CBFGNY010000132.1:0-12873 GCA_965650235.1 uncultured Flavobacterium sp.
GTTGTCATACAATATAAGCGTCATTTATATGATTTAACATTCTGAGCGCATCATCGTCTTCTAAACTTAATTTCTCAATTGTTTTCTTATCAATACTGTTTAATGCATTTACAGCAAGCATCTTTAGTGTTTTGTTAGCTTCATATAAAACTAACTGTTCTAAAAATGCAACTGATTTATCTCCTCCGATCTCTTTTAAACTTTTTAAAATTTCTTCTTTATTATTATCGTTGTCCTGTAAATAAATAGTAATCAATTCTGTTTCGGCATTTTTGAAATATAATTCCCTGCATGCTAAAATGGCTTCATGTCTTAAAACGGAATCCTCAGAATTTAGTAATTCTATTATTTTTTTTTCCTGATTGGCATAGTTAAAGAAAACCATCATTTTGATTCCTAATCTTACTACTGAATTATTTTCTGCATATAACCACTCATCAATATTCTTTGGTAATTCTATCTTTTTAATTTGAAGAAGTTCCATTAATTTAATCATATTCAGCAACGAAATTTTAGTTGGAATATTGGACAGTCTTTCTAATTTACCCTGAACCAAAGATAAATAACACGCATAGGCATTAGAACGAATAATTCTGTCATGATGCATTAAGTAAGGTTTTACTAATCTCTTGGCAGGCTTGAAGTCGATATGCTGAAATTGATAAAAACCTTCACATTTTTGATAATATCTTAAATCGGCAACCAATCGCGCAGTATAAAAATGTAAATGGAGCTTTTTGTATAATATGATGACTATTGAATTCGATTCACCTTTAAGGTTTTTTTTAAAGCGAATCATTTCATTGATTACAATGTTTTTGCACCAATTTTTATGTAATGGAATTTTACTTTTTAATTCCGCAATTTTTTCCTCTACTATCTCCTTATTGTTTTTTTCAAAAATTAAGGAGGTTAGAAATAGATCCGTACTTTGAATTACAAGTCGTTTTCTTTTATTGTAATTGTGTAAAATTAAGCGTTTGCTCCACATTAAAGCTGTCAAAATAAGGACGAGACTTAGAAGTGAAGGGACAAGGTAAAATTTGACAAATTCAAAAATCGAACTCATAAGTAATTCTTATACTTAATATTACGATTTTTTTTTGTATTTGGATGTTAAAATCCTTCAAAAACTCCTAAACCAAATAAGGCAAAGTCATATTTTACAGGATCATTAGGGTCTAATTCCCGAAGTCTTAAGTCTAATTCGGCGAGTGCTTTTCCATCATTCTGTTTTCTTGTAAGTAAGCCTAATTTTCTTGCCACATTTCCAGAATGTACATCAAGCGGGCATGATAGGGCAGCAGGAGAAATATTTTTCCAAATGCCTAAATCGACTCCTTTATTGTCCTGACGGCAAAACCATCTTAACATCATGTTAATGCGTTTTGCTGCAGAACCATTCATTGGATCTGAAATATGTTTTTGAGTTCTGGGTAGATGATTGATCTCAAAAAATACTTTTTTAAATTCAGAAATGCTTTTTTGCATGCCATCATTTTGCTGGTGTTTTGCAAAAACAGTTTCTAAACCGTTATGATTTGTATAAACATGTTGTAACCCCTTAATAAAACCCGTGAAATCTTTTCCGTTAAAAGTACGATGGACAAAATTTTCTAATCGTTCTAAATCCGAATCAGAGTGCGACATTACGAAATCGTAAGGTGTGTTGCCCATTAAATTCATCATTTGATGCGAGTTTTTGATAATCATTTTTCGGTTTCCCCAGGCAATGGTTGCACTTAGAAATCCTGCAATTTCAATATCTTCTTTCTGTGAAAACAAATGCGGAATTTGTACAGGATCACTTTCTATAAAATCGAAGTTGTTATATTGATTGACTTTTTCGTCAAGGAATTCTTTGAGTTCTGTCTTATTCATAATTGTGAAGAAAGTTCTGGATTAATCTATCGCCCTAGCCCAGATGGTAGCGAGCATCCTTTTGTGGAGGGGTTCGCCACAAAAGATATAGCGGACAGCTGGAAACAGCTACTAATTACTAATCATACCATCGACCATAACTAATTTTCTGTCGGCCATGTTTGCTAATTCTTCGTTATGGGTTACAATGACAAAAGTCTGTCCAAATTCATCGCGGAGCTGAAAGAATAATTGATGCAAATTCTCGGCAGAATGAGTGTCCAGATTTCCTGAAGGTTCATCGGCAAAAATTACATCAGGTTTGTTTATTAAAGCCCTTGCAACGGCAACACGCTGCTGCTCACCACCGGAAAGTTCGCTTGGTTTATGATTAATTCTATGTGACAATCCTAAATAATCCAGCAGTTTTCTTGCCTCGGCTTCTGTTTCTGACGGCTTTTTTCCTGCAATATATGCAGGAATACAAACATTTTCAAGAGCTGTAAACTCAGGTAAAAGCTGATGAAACTGAAAAATAAAACCCAAATTAAGGTTTCTGAATTTTGATAAGGCTTTGTCGTTCAGCCCTAAAATGTTTTCTCCATTTATAGTTAGGGAAGTTTCTGTTGCTGATTTTTCAGGTTTGTCCAAAGTTCCTAAAATGTGTAGTAAAGTAGTCTTTCCGGCACCAGAAGCGCCAACAATCGAAACAATTTCTCCTTTTTGAATATGTAAATCAACGCCTTTTAAAACTTCAAGCTGATCGTAGAATTTATGTATGTTTTTTGCATGTATCATTAGAAACTGTTTTTACAAAGAAACAAAGATTCTGCCGATATTAAAATGGGTTGTAACAGAATTTTATGACATGAAAGTGAAATGGGAATTAAGGAACAAATTTTTTTAATGGAATAATTTTTGTTTCTGTTTTTCTTGTAATTTCATTATAATCTAAATACTATATAAAATGCAGGAAGTTAGAGTAACGAACGATGATATGGTAAGAAAGCTACTTTTGGGTTTGCTTTTTGACGGAATCGGAATGATTTCGTTTAGTATTCCGCTGTTAGGGGAATTTTCAGATGTTATCTGGGCGCCAGTTGCGGCGTTTCTGATGACAAGAATGTATAAAGGAAGAGTGGGAAGGGTTGCCAGTATTTTGACTTTTGTAGAGGAGATCATACCTTTTACGGATATAATTCCTTCGTTCACTATTACATGGATTTATACTTATTTTTTTCAGAAGGATAAAAGAAATTAATCCTTAAATAAAAATCCAAGGCCTAAACTTTTGAGCATCTTTTTTTCGAAGTTCCAAAAAAAGCGAAATTGACCGAAAAGGGTTCCAATAGCAACCAACAGAACCTGATAGATTGGAAAAATTACGATTAATCGAATAAGGGTAAACCAACCGCCAAAATCTTCTTTGGTAATGTTTAGCCATTCACAAAAAGGTCTGGATAGCCATGCTGATGCCGATCCTGTGATAGCAAAAACAATAAATATAATGATAAGTTGAAAATTAGAGGTTACTCCCCAGCGCTGCTTTAATCGATTCATTTTTGTTGGCAATGATGACAAATATACTAACATTATCTGGAAGGAACATACCCTCCTAATTTTTGTTTGTAAGTATTTTGAAAGTAGATCATGTAATTGTAGATGAGATAATTTACCTCATAGCCATAATTTATAAAAGGATCATAATCTATTCTCATTTCATATAAATTAGGGTTGTAACGTTGAGGCTGTAAAACCCTGTTGTTCCATTCAGTTACATACAGTTGGTTTTTGGTTTCGAGATAAGATTGAGTGTAATAATTTCTAGGTAAGGCCGTCGAGGCAAGCCAGAAACTAAATCCGTTATCTATAATAATGACTTCATATTCTAAAGAATCATTTGCAATTCGTATAGTATCGTTTAAAGCTGTTTTTGATTTAGGATCAGTTGTTGAAGCAGTGTTCTTTGAAGCTGTAGAGCAGGCAATAATCGTAAATAATATTCCTAATATGTAAAAGAAATTTTTCATGGCATACATTTGAATTTTAAATTTACAAAAAAAGAAAAGATGACTTTTATTATTTAACATTTGCCACAGAGAAGGATTATTTAGTTGATTTTCAATTTATAAAAAAAAGCTGCTTACATCCTAAGTAAACAGCTTTTCAATATTTTTTTAAGATTCTTAACCCTTATTATTTACTTTTAAAAAATTTACCGATAAATCCAGCGATACCGCCACTACTTTTGGTAACAACAAGGACATCTGCTACATCAACCTTGCCATCAGCATTTTGATCTAATCCAAACTGCATTCCGTATTTTGAAATCGTATCCATAATTCCGGAAGCCTGACCACTATTTCCTGAAATCACATTTATAATATCTGAAATTTGAAAACTACTATCTTTAGGATCTTTAGCTTTATTTACCAAAGAATTTAAAATTTTCGGAATCATACTTCCAGCAACATTAGAAGAGGTATCACTGTTTAAACCAAATTTTTCACCCAGACTTCCTGATAATTGCTGTGTTAACTGCTGTACAACAGGATTTAAATTATCAATAGATTTTCCCTGAAATAATCCGGCTAATTGTTCTCCACCGCCTTCTGAAACAATTTTTTGCAGTCCTGAAAAAATAGAATTCCCTGTTTCATTGATTACGGCATCGTTATGTTCATTTGGGATGGCGCTATTTTTCACAACAGCATCGTCTCCAAATTGTTTTACTAATTGAGTTAATTGTTCAAGCATGATATTAAGAAATTAGGTTAGATTTATATCTCAAATTTAATCAAAAAAAGAAAGGGATTTATTAAACAATGTTAATAAACCCCTTCTAAAAATTTAAATTATAATTTATTAGCTCAACAAAGAAATAATTTGTGAAGCTAATTCAGTACCAATTCTGTCCTGAGCTTCCCCAGTAGCTGCTCCAATGTGCGGAGTCAGTGAAATTTTAGAGTGCATCAAGATTGCCATTTCTGGTTTTGGCTCGCTTTCGAAAACGTCTAATCCCGCAAAAGAAACTTTTCCAGAATCCAATGCTTTTATCAAAGCAACTTCATCAATAACACCTCCACGAGCGCAGTTTACGATTCCAACACCGTCTTTCATGATTTCAAATTCTTTCTCACCAATGATGTAACCATCCTGAGCAGGAACGTGTAATGTAATGAAATCAGCTTCTTTTAATAAAGATTCAAAAGATTGAGGAGCAATTGTAGTTGTAATAGACTGACCATCAAAAAACTCTACTTTTACATCTACAGATGGAATAAAACCATCTGCTGCGATTACTTTCATACCTAAACCAAGAGCCATTTTTGCAGTAGCCTGACCAATACGGCCAATACCAACAATACCTAATGTTTTCCCTCTTAATTCAGTACCATTTGCGTAAGCTTTTTTCAAACCTTCAAAGTTTGAATCTCCTTCTAATGGCATATTTCTGTTAGAATCATGTAAAAAACGAACACCAGAAAGTAAGTGCCCAAACACTAATTCAGCTACTGATTCAGATGAAGAAGCAGGCGTATTAATTACATGGATTCCTTTGCTTTTAGCATAATCAACATCAATATTATCCATACCAACACCACCACGGCCAATAATTTTAAGACCTGGGCAAGCATCGATAATATCTTTACGAACTTTGGTAGCACTACGCACCAAAACTACATCTACATTGTTTTCGTTAACAAAATTAGCAACTTGTTCCTGCGCTACTTTTGTTGTAATAACTTCAAATCCACCTTTTTCTAGAGCCAGAATTCCACTTTTAGAAATTCCGTCATTCGCTAATACTTTCATTTTAGTTTATGTGTTTATTGGGCTAATCGTGTAATCTTAAGATTGACGAATTAACTGATATGATAATTTTTTCTTTTTTTGTTTAGAGCTAATTCCTGCTATCCATTACAATCTTTTATGTTTTAAAGAAAAACATAAAAGGATTCCATTTCTATCAGGGCTAGGGCTCCGGTATTCAATTGATGTTTTTCTGAAAACTAAACTTTAGTTTCCAAAGCTTTCATTACATCTACTAAAACCTGAACGCTTTCGATAGGCATAGCATTATAAATAGAAGCTCTGTAACCACCAACAGAACGGTGACCTGGCAAACCAGAAATATTAGCTTCTTTCCACAATTTGTCAAATGTTTCAGTATGGTCAGGGTTTGTCAGTAAGAAAGTCACATTCATGTTTGAACGGTCTTCAACAGCTGCAGCACCTTTAAACAATGGGTTTCTGTCGATTTCATTGTATAATAAAGCAGCTTTTGCGTCATTTAATTTTTCAACAGCAGCAACTCCGCCTTTTGCTTTAATCCATTGCATAGTTAATAACGAAACATACACAGAAAAAACAGGTGGCGTATTGTACATACTTTCTGCTTTGATATGTTTAGCATAATCTAACATACTAGGGATTGCTCTTCCGTTTTTTCCTAAAATTTCTTCTTTAATCACTACCAAAGTAGTTCCTGCAGGTCCCATATTTTTTTGAGCTCCGGCATAGATTAAATCAAATTTAGAAAAATCTAAATCGCGTGAAAAAATATCAGAACTCATGTCGCAAACTACTGGAATGTTGGTTGCTGGAAAATCTTTTAGTTGAGTTCCAAAAATGGTATTGTTGCTTGTACAGTGAAAATAATCTGCATCAGCTGGTATTTCGTAACCTTTTGGTATATGGTTGTAGTTTTCTTCTTTTGAAGAGGCAACGATAACAGTTTCTCCAAAAAACTTAGCTTCTTTGATGGCAGCAGTTGCCCATGTTCCTGAATCTAAATAAGCGGCTTTTCCGTTTTCTTTCATCAGGTTGTAAGGAGCCATTAAAAATGCTGTACTTGCTCCGCCTTGTAAAAATAAAGCCTGGTATCCTTTACCTGTAAGGCCTAGTAATTCTAATGCCAATGCTCGGGCTTCATCCATAACTGCGACGAAATCTTTGCTTCGGTGTGAAATTTCTAAAATTGATAATCCGGAATTGTTAAAATCTAAAATCGCTTTTGATGCTGTTTCAAAAACTTCCTGAGGTAAAATACTTGGTCCTGCGCTGTAGTTGTGTTTTTTCATGGTATAGTTAAAAGTCCAAATTTTTAAAAACGCAAATTTCGGGAATACAAGCCGAAAAACCGTTAAATTATTCGCAATAATTGTAAATTTTTAACCTATGTTATTAACAAAAACGATATAGTATCAACATTGTCTGCATAATCCCATAATTTCGGAGTCTGTGTTTTACCGAAAGAAATACTGTTTTTAATTAAATTATTGCTCACGACGCACTGAATTTGCTCGGCTTCAGCATCAAGACGATTTTGCAAATCTTCTATGTTTTCATAAAATTCGTAAAAAACACTCGAAATAGGAGAAGCATAACTAGAATCTTCTTTTATTGTCAAAAAACCATTGTCCAGTAATTTGAAATTGCTCATTAAAAAAACAGCCTTATTGTAATCGTAATTATTAGCATATTTTTCATAATGAATAACATCCTGGTATTTGAAAATGGCTTCAAAAAAGGCGTCAAATTTATAACCTTTCGGAACAAAAAATTTGGAAACATTACGGCAGCCTAGTCCGAAATATCTAAAAATATCTTCGCCTAAAGCTTCTAAATCTTCTTTCGTTTCCTGACCGTTTAAAACTGCAACAGAATTTCTGTTTTTACGGATGATCGATGGTTTGTCTTTAAAATAATATTCAAAATAACGGGCAGTATTATTGCTTCCGGTGGCGATTACAGTATCAAAATTTTCTAATTTTCCTTCCACGAAAGTGATTTTATCTTTTAAACTTTCATCAGCAAAAATTAAGTATCTGGCTAAAAACGGCAATAAATGCTGATCGTTTGAAGACGTTTTAATCAAAGCTTTATTTCCTGTAATCAAAACCGATAAAAAATCGTGAAAACCAACCAAAGGAATATTTCCGGCCAGAATTAAGGCTACGGTTTTTTCTTTTTTATTGGTTTGGGAAAACTCAGATTCATATTTTGATAACCATTTATCAAGGTTTTCTTCTGTTAGGGCATCTGCCCATGATTTTATTGCAAAATACACTTGTTCAGGAGTGTACCATCCGTTATGTGATTGCGAAAGATGAATTAGATCTATAAAAGCATCAAAAAACAAATCATTACCTAAAACCGATTCATTTCGAGTGTTTTTTTCTTCTGAAAACTGACTCAAAAACCGGCCAAGTGCTATAAAGGATTGTTTTTTTTCGTTTTGTAACATAACTAATTTGTTTATGAAAGGTTTTGATTGTAATTTTGCACAAAAATAAGCTATATTAAGTTATAAGGCAAAGCAGAAAATAATGTTTGGCATTTTTTCTGAAATCTTATAATTTTTAACTCGTAACCAAGAATAAAATGGCAATAATTATAACTGACGAATGCATTAATTGTGGGGCTTGTGAACCAGAGTGCCCAAATACAGCAATTTATGAAGGAGCTGATGACTGGAGATATAAAGATGGAACCAGTCTTTCAGGAAAAGTAATTTTACCAGACGGAACAGAAGTTGATGCAGATGATGCCCAGACACCAATTTCGGATGAAGTATATTATATTGTACCTGGAAAATGTACAGAGTGTAAAGGTTTCCATGATGAACCTCAATGTGCTGCCGTATGTCCTGTTGATTGTTGTGTACCAGATGATAATCACGTAGAAGATGAAGAAACATTGTTGAACAGACAAGCGTTTTTACATGGCGAATAACATTTAAAATGTTGATATATAAAATCCTGAGCTTGAGCTTAGGATTTTTTTTTGTAAATAAAATATTTAATTTATTTGGTATTGTGCTGGTTTTTAATATTTTATTTTAGTTAAATTTGGTAATTATTTTCTATTTATAATAGCCTATGAAAAGACTAATATTTTTATTCGTTCTGCTTTTTACTGCTGCTGTTTTTGCGCAAAACGCTGAATATTCTATCATTATAAAAGATATAGAAACGCAACTGCCTATTGAGAATGCGACGGTGCTTATTATGAAAACCAACCAAACTTTAATAAGTAATAAAGACGGTAAAGTAACTTTTGAATTAAATGGGGCTTCAAATGTTCAGGTTTCAGAGACTAATTATGAAAATTTAACGCTTCGTTGGGCAGCTTTAAAAGAAGATCAATTTGTGGTTTATCTTAAAAACAGCCATAATAAACTGGATGAAATTGTAGTTTCAAAAGAAAATGCTCAAAAAAACCTTCAAAAGATTGTTTCTAATTCAAGACAAAAATTAGCTGCTTCTTACCGCTTAAAAGTGTATGTGAGAGAGTTCTTTATGTTAGATAACAAATACTCTTATTATAATGACGGACTGGTAAATTTTCAGTTTTCAGTCAGTCAAAAAAAGGCAACTACTACATTATTAGTTGAACAAAATCGTTCTTACGGTTTATTAGAAACTGATGTCAGTGCTGATTTAATGGGATACAATCTGAATAATATCATGGAAAATTATTCGAATTTAAAATATTTCGATCCACTTTTAGATTCAAAGACAAAAAAAGAGTACAACTTTACAACCAAAGGACATCCGAATAATAAAAACTATTACATCATGTCTGTAGTACCGTTGGATAATGCAAAAACAGCCTTAGATACTTATGAAATAGTTTATGACCCGGAAAAAAAGTTAATCATAGAATTTAGTGTTATTATTGAACCGGCTCATCTTATTGAAATTGAAGAAAATAAAAAACCGGGCTCAAAAAATGTTACAAGATCAATTGTAAAGGTTAATTACAGGGTCGATGGCTTAGATTATTATGTTTTGAGTGCAAATGAAGAAATAGGATATGATCTTGTTTTAAAAGATACAATCAAAAATATTCAGGTCCGCAATAGTTTTGTAACAACCAATTTCAATAAGCAAAACTTCACTTATAAAGAGAGTGATGTTTTTAAAGAGAAAACTCTTTTCAATAAAAAGAATAAAGTCCTGACCAAATATTGGGATATTTCCGGATTTACTGCAACAGATGAAGAGAAAGGAATTATTGATTCATTAGAGTTTAAAATGTAATTTTAGAAAATAACAGATATAAAAAATCCTGAGCTTAAACTCAGGATTTTTTTATTGCGATTAAAGCTATTTCAGTATTAGAAATTAAATCCAAGTCTGGCATAGTAATAAGCTCCGCTGAAACCCATTTGCACGGCATCCCAGTAACCTCCTGCCTCAACCCAGTCATCTTGCTGGTCAGGATAGATATTTAAAAGGTTATTAGCTCCAATACTAATTTTGGTTGATTTTGAAACTTTAAATCCTAAAGTCAAGTCGGTTACTATTTTTGCTCCATAAGTATCTGTGGCAGCTTTCTTTTGTATTTCAAATAGTTGAGCATCAGTTTCTGTAGGGTTTGATGGGTCTGAACTAAATTCAGAAAGATCTTCATCCATTTGATAATCTAATAATTTTACTTCGCTGAATCTGGTGAAAGCCAAACCTGCATCAAACCATTTTCTGCCATAATTTAGGTTTAACCCAAATTTATTTGCAGGAGCAGAAGCTAATAAGAAAGCTTTATCACGTTCTCCAAAAAATGTTTTTTCGTCTAAATCTCCGTTATTTACTTTATCTATTTTCATATCATTGATGTTTCCAACTAAAGTGGCTCCAATTCTGTTTTCGCCGATTGTTTTTTTCCAGGCTAAAACAACATCAACACCTTTAGTTTTGGTATCTACACCATTTACAAAAAACTGAGCTTTATCTACTCCAAGGTTAAATTCAGTTGCATCAAAATAACCTGTCAATACAATTCTGTCTTTTACATTAATCAAATAACCATCAACCGTTGCGGTAAAATCGCCAAAATTAGCAGTAAAACCTAAAGATGCATTTATAGCTTTTTCTTCATTTAAATTATCAATGCCAAAAGCTTTTGTAACAGGGCTGTCATTTGATGAAAGTAATACTTCTGTTGCGCCTCCTGAACTAAAGTTTGTAAAACGTAAATTATAATAAATTTGTGCTAATGATGGTGCACGGAAACCGGTACTAACAGATCCTCTTAAATTAATATGATCACTAAGTTTAAGTCTGGAGGCTAATTTTCCGTTTACAGTACTTCCAAAATCGCTATAATTTTCAAAACGAACTGCACCACTTACCATGAGTGCATTGGTGATGTCTAATTCTGCATCAGTATATAAAGAAAAATTATTACGGCTTTCATTTACTTCATTTAAAGGACTGTATCCCGGAAAACCTTGCGAGCCTCCTGGTCTTGGCTCACCAGAAATAGGGTCGACTGGAGCACTTTGAGTTGTGGGATCTGTAATGGGAACTCCATTTGTATCATAAGTAGCATAGGAGCCTATTTCTCCGGCAAAAATTTCAAATTGCTCTACTCTAAACTCCGTTCCAAAAGCTATGTTTAGTCCTCTAAGAATGTTACCATAATTTTTTGAAACATCTAAATTGGTTGTGTTTTGAAGCAAACTATGTCCACCTGCATCAAATTCTGTTGGAGAGTTTTCTTCTAGAGAAGCGTTAATTGTTCCTTCTACATTATAATGAAATTTATTTTTTCCGAAAGTATTACTAAAATCCCATTTCCATCCTCCGGAAGTTTCTGTTCTAATTCCTGCAGCAATCGAATTATCATTTATTTTTGATGTAATTCTTGGTGTATAACCGCCCGGATAAATAGCTTCCACAACTCTTTCACCATCATTTCTGGTAAAAGCATAGGCATCAGTATCTCTGAAATTACTTCCGCCAAAAGCATAAAATTGTGTTTTTTCAGAAATTGGAACAGCAAGATTTACAAATAAATTCACGCCCTGAATTTCAGCTTCTCCAAAACCTTTTCTAAAATCAAAACCAGGTCGTAATGTTTTGTTTTTATTCAAAAATTCACCGGTAACATTCAAGTAACCTCCTTTAGTTCCAATTGATGTACCATAATTAGCAGATACTTTTACAGATCCACCGTCGAAATTCTGATTCTTCCCAAATGAATTTCCATTACCATTTTTGTCTAATCTGTAGCCTTCTGTATTTGCTGTTCCAATAGGGAAATCTCCTTTTGCATCAGTATTAAATGCGCCATAAGTTATAGCTCCTGTAAATTCATTTACATTGTCATTAGTCACAATATTAATAACTCCGGAGATGGCATCAGAACCATATTGTGCCGCAGCACCGTCTCTTAAAATTTCAATTCTTTTGATAGAAGCAGCCGGAATTGCGTTTAAATCTGTTCCTGTATTTCCACGTCCGCGAGTTCCAAAGAGATTGATGAGTGATGATTGGTGTCTTCTTTTTCCGTTAATCAAAACCAAAGTCTGATCTGGTCCCATACCTCTCAAAGAAGCTGGATCAACGTGGTCAGCCCCGTCAGAACCAGATTGTTTGTTGGCATTGAACGAAGGAGCAACATATTGTAAAAGTTCGTTGATTTCTAATTTTCCACTTTGAGTTGTAACTTCTTTTACGTTAATAACATCAATAGGGACGGCTGAATTTACAACAGTTCTTTTAGCATTTCTGGAACCCACTACCACAACATCGTTTAAAATCTGACCTCCGCTCTCATCCAGAGTAATATTCATGCTTCCGGTAGCCGATTTTTCGACAGTTTCAAAACCTACATAACTAAATACTAATGTGGCACCTTCTTTTACTTTTATTTTAAAACCTCCTTCAAAATCTGTTGAAACACCATTTTGAGTTCCTTTTTCAACAATATTTACTCCCGGAAGTGGCGATCCGGATTTATCCTTAACTACACCCGAAACCTCTTTTTGGGCGAAAATAAACGCTGAATTCAGCAGGAATAATAATAATGCAATCTTTCTCATGATTAATGGTTTTTTAGTTTATTTTTAGTTTTGAGTTTTTATAAAATTACCATTTTTTAACAAAAACTTAATAAAAAGTTTGAAATTTTTTAAGAAAAACCCTAAAATTATATTAATGCACATTTTTACTTCACTTACGAGCTATTAAATATTATATTTGCAAAATTTTAAAGCCAAAA
>CBFGNY010000133.1:0-12624 GCA_965650235.1 uncultured Flavobacterium sp.
TGACACTTTTAAATCTGAGTTTTATATTGAAACTGATGAAGACAAGAAGGCGATTGAATTTATAAAGAAAAATTTTGACATCTTTTCTTCTGATTTTGAGAATACGATTTATGAAGGTGAAGAAGATTATTATATAGACTGCAAAAATAAATATTCTTTTGGCAAATATGTAGTAAATAAAAAAACAGGTAGAGGAAAGCCTGAAATCCAGACATCGTATGAACCAATGCTAAAACCCAATGTGATTGAAGATTTAGATGTTTTTATCGAAATTAAATAACCCGAAAATAATGTTGTGGTTAAAATTATATACTAAAAAGCAATCAAGATATAGAAAAATTAAAACATGAGCGAATTACTTATTACTATGCAAATAGAAGAAACCTTATTAAAGATTGTGTCTCATGAAGACAATCCAACAATCATTTTTGTTTACATTGATACTTCTACGGATGAAAGCATGGTGACAGTCCCTTTTTTAAATATATATGGCAGTTTGGTTTTTGATGAAGCAAGCTTTGATGATGCTTTGATACAGGCGCTTGAGAATGGTGATAGTGGTTATATAGAAGATGTGCTGGAAGAGATTGATTCAAGCAGTTTTGAAATTAATCTTTCCGTATTTTATCCTAACTGGCCTGAAGAAATTGAAACAGGAGACCAAAAAATTATAAACAGTATTAATTCTGTTATTAATAAAAATAAAGAGAAGTTTAATTTGGTAGAAAAATTATATTTTCACTATGTAGATAATCTTGATTTTGTAAAAATCATTGATAAACCAACAGATTTACATTATAATAAGAATAAACATGACGCAAACCAATAACTTTTATATCCTCTTCGAAATAAATAAATAAATGATAAAAAAGAATTACAGTTTTTATAAAAAAACAGAAGAGGTTTATTTTAGTACAGAACTAGCCTTCTTAATTGTACCTGTACTAATCGCTTCTGTGATTACCTATTGCCTGCTTTATTTTTTTAATACTACAATTGCTATCCTCTTTAATGTATTTATTGCCTTTTGTGTTAACCTTTACATGTATGCTTTAGGTAGTTCATACTCAAAATCACCTTTTAATTTATTAATCACTACTGCGCTTACTTCCGCTTTATTGTTGTTTGTTGATTACGGATTTTATGCACTGATCATCTATCAAAAAACGGGTGTATTTAATGCATTTTACTTCCAGATATGGTTAGCTATTTTATTAGGAGTTCCAATTTTATATTATGTTTTTCAGTATAGCCGTTATTATTTTAGGGAAAGGTCGATGGCAGTAACTTATCTTAAGGTATATCTGACTGTGCATCATGACAGGGAATTACTTACAGTTATTGATCATGTACAGTTTGTAAATACTTCAAATCGTACGATGTCGGATATTAAATTAGAAAAACCTCTTAGTTTTTATTCGGAAGAGGAATTATTTAAGTTGAAAAATGACATGTCCATTGAAAATTATTTAGAAAAAAATGTTTTTAGCGGAAGGGTTCAAATGCCTTTTGGAGCAGATGCGCTTTTTATGTCCTGGTATTCCATTGTAGAAGACAAATGTTATGATATCGAAGTGCCATTTCCTTTTGAAAAACTGGTTATTGAACAGGAAAAATATCCTACCAATATATCTGCAGTTTTGAGGGGTAAGAAAACCAAACCATTAAAGTTACACATTCATGCTAAAGGAGGAATTCGGCTTTTCAATGACGATACGATTTTAATTGATATTCCTGAGAGTACTCCGGCTACTATTAGTGACGAAGAACGGAATAAAAAAATAGAACTCCTCCGCGATTCACAGGAGTATTACAAAGATCCAAAAGCATTTTCGGATTTAATTCAAAGAATAAGATCTTCTAACGGAATAGAGGAACGTTTTTTAATAAAAAACGAACCGATTTATTGGAGTATCAATGTTTCGGGACTTAAGGGGAAAAATTATTTGGAAATATATGATGTTTCATACAAGGATTACAAAATAGAAATAAACAACACAGAAACGGCAGCTTTAAGATTTTTGCCAAGAAGAATTGAAATTTTGTACAGGGGATATCATTTGTGTAATTGGCTTACACTTTGCATCGACTATCAAAAATTATATCAATCCATATTAGAACTAGCTCACGGAAATGAAGAAGTTCCTGTTTTGTTCAGCCTTGTTTTTGAAGGTTTGTCAGAGACAGGTTTAAAGTTCAGTATTGTATCCAACGATAAAACATTATTATTTAATGATTGGAAGATTAAAATTAAAAAAGACCGTAAGCAAGACATGGAAGATCATCTGCTGGATATAAACGAGGATGAACAAAAAAGAACGTTGTATAAAGAAGCCTGGGATTTGGTTGCCGGCAAACAATACGATCTGGCTCAGGAAAAATGCGACAAAATAAAAGCAATCGACTCCAGGTTTGGTTTAGCCTATTTTCTGGAAGCAAGACTGGTATGGTACAAAGAAGGTTTTGAAGCGTGTTATGCCAAAAAAGATTATTTTATTGCAAAAACCCAACATGAACCGGCAGCCCTGGCTCATATTTATAACAGCTACGGCTGTATTTTAGATCAGGAACTTCGTTTTGAAGAGGCCGCCTCTTTTTTTGACAAAGCCATTCATACCAATGAAAAAGAAGGGATATATTTATGCAACAGGGCAGAAATGCACTGTAAGCTAAAAGATCCACAAAGTGCAGTGAAATTTGCGCGTAAAGCCAAAGAAATTGGTTATGAATCAGCAACATTAGAAGCCATTTTACAGAGTGGGGGACTTCGATATTTATAAAAATATCATTACAAATAGTGATGGCTAAGATAACCATTAACTATAAATTTGATTCCTGATTGAATGGTATCATCCGTATGAAAAGATATAAATTGTATAAAAAAGTAAAGCCTCTGTCTTATGATTTAGAGGCATTGCTTAGCTATATTATTTTGCCTCTGATAATCGTTTCCTATATTTCATATCCTGTCTTATATTTTTTTGGATATATAGCTTCTGTTGTATTTAATATCGTAGTTTCCGGAATTGCGACTTTTTATTACAGGAAATCGAAAAAGGTTATAACAATCTTAAGACAAGATACTGAAGATACAGAATCAGGAGTATTTCTTGTCGCTTTTGTCTGCTTTATTATAATTCTGATTGTTTTGTCCGTTGGTAATTTTGGCTTTTATTTGTTGGTTTTGTACCAAAAGACAAATCAGTTTAATAGCTATCATTTTTACTTCTGGCTTTTCATTTTATTTGGATTGCCATTATTGTATTGTTGTCAGAGATTGATATGCTATCATTATATCAGAAGTTTTCAAAACATTCAATTCTTTCCGATAATTTTAGATATCAGCTACGATTTGAAACTTTTTATAACCATAAATAACATTCAGTTTGTAAATACGGTAAACAGAAACTCTTCCAACATAAAGATTAAGAATGCCATAAAACAGTATTCACAAAAAGAATTCCTTAGCAAGAAGACAAAGACCAGGCAATATTATACAAATACAGAAAATTTCAGAGAATTGGTGCAGATTCCCATTAATACAGACCTAATATTGCTTTCGTGGTTCTCACATACCGAAAACAAATATTATTCATTGGAAATTCCTTTCCCTTTTCAGGAACCTTGTATGGAAAAAGTGGATTTTTTGGCAAATAATTCAAAGGCAGCTGTAAAGCAAACCACAACCATACAGTTTTATTTTTATCAAAACGGAGGCGTAAAACTTTTTGACCAGGATATGCTTTTAATAGATCGCCCTTATAATGAAGAACGTGCAGTTAGCGAGGAATATAAGAGATTAAATTTTTTAACGAACGATTAGAAGGATAAACCAGATAAAAGTTTTTTAGGGGAGCGAGTGATTGAATACTGCAAACATAATTGTAAAGCGATGGCAACTTTAATAAAAATAAATATTTATTAGCTCTTATATATAAAATGAAAACGACACAAACAATTTGGCCTTGCAAACGGAAATTATATTTTTAGACATTCAGGGACCTAAAAAAGAATTTAAAAAAAACATGCTTAAAATGCCAAACCTATATATTATAATTCCCATTTTATTATTGGGATTTTTTCTATTCGCACAAACAAAGAATCCGTCAAAGTACAAATACCTGTTTAGAAATACAATTTTAAGCAAGTCTAAAAAATATGAATTGTCTCCAGTACTTCGGGGACGTGTTTATTACCCGCGTTATTTTTATATTCCGTCACTAAAACAATATATGGTGTATTCAGATGTGGATGAAACCGGAGATTTTAGATTTTCTGATTTAGTAAGCAATACGGCAGGCAAAACCTATTCGTTGCTTGATGAAAACGGAAACAATATTGCTGTCTTAAAAACACCCTTATCATTTTCTAGCCGCAGTGGCTGTTTTTATGGCCCGGCTTCGTACATTCCATTGTTGGTGTCGGGTAAAACAGACGAACTTCCTTACGATCAGATACATAATGCAAATTTGGATCTGGCAAGAAGGGATTTTGAAAAACTTTTCATCCAATTATACACTTCATCAGACTATATAGAATTTGTAAATCTTCGGCTTTTGGGGGACCAGATTCATGAAGCGGGAGTAGTTTTTAAACGCCAGGGAAAAATGGAGATTTTGCTTTCGGGAGTTAGGGACAGCCGTATGGTTCGTCTTTTTCAGGAAGATACACAAAGAAATAATTTTGATGATTATTACCTGCCGGATATTTCAAAAAAAGAAACCTTTCCACAATCAGGACCGGCAATAGAAATGATTTGGCTGGAAACAACTAATACCAATCCTTTTGTACATTGGAGAATCGGCTTTAAGCATGAATTTAGTATCGAAAAATACAAAACCGAATATTCATCAGGATGGCAGGGTATAATGGAACTGGGGGGTATTCCAATATATGCGCCAGGAGAAAAATCAGGTACTGCTTATGTACGTTTTAAAACAAAAGGGGAAACATTCAGAATTAAAATTCTGGACGTTGAAAAAGTAAGCTTTATCCCGGCATACAATTTAGGTCTTCGCACTTTTCAACTGCCAAAAAATATCAGAACCAAAAATTCACTAGTGTTTATGGAATCTGTTCAAAATTGTGGCAGTAATCGTTTGGGCGGTGGTGTATTTGTAGTACGGCCAACTACAAACACCAATCCATCTGCAGACATTCCTTCTGATATGACAGAACAGCATTTTAATAGTTTGCCCATCACTTTGCAGGAAGCATTACTGGATCCGGATAACAGCATCGGTCTAAAAATAACAGCCAAAGAAAGAACCAAATGGATTCCGGAAATTGAGCGTCTAAAAAACCTTACCCATCTGGAGTTGAATACCTCAATGGCAGAAATTCCCGATGAAATTGCAACCTTCACGAAATTAAAAGAGTTAACCATCGAACATGGAAAAATATCTCGTATTTCATCAAAATTGGGCGAAATTAAAGAACTTGAGTACCTGAATTTATTTTCAAATAAGCTGACAGAGTTTCCTAATGTTATTTTAGAGCTCAAAAATTTAAAAAGATTACATATTGGTGCGAATGAAATTTCAAGTTTGCCTGAGGAAATCAATAAATTAGAAAAGCTGGAAAATTTAGACATCGTTCTAACAAATATTACCACATTACCCAATTCTATGATTGAAATGAAGAAGCTTTATATTTATGATGGACAGGTGCTGGAAAAAAAGATGACTCCCGAGTACAAACATTTGTTTGATTATATGAAACACATTGAAAAGTTTTAAAGGATCATTTTTTAATTACAAATCAATATAAAAAATGTACACTATAAAAATCACGCAACATACTGATTCCTGGCTGGTTGCTATTTGTATTCAAAAAGATGCTGCTCTGAAATACCTGAAAACTTTCTCTGATGAAATACAGGCTCAGGCTTCCTGTTTTGAAATTGAAATCAAAAATTTCCCTTTTGTTGTGGTAGAAAACAAGGGAACGGATTGCAAATTATCCTCTTATTTTGAGTTCTGCACGGTAGAAGAACTTCAGGCAAGAATAGATGTGCTCCGTCTTAGAATGGCAGATGATTCTGACCATGTCTATTTTAAATATTATTTCATTGATGACGAATATTTTCAGACAGCATCAGACCAAAATTACATGCAGTATTTAAGTCATACTGTGGTAACAAATGATTTTTTAGATGAACTAACGTATCCCATCACTGTTTTTCATGAAACCATAAAAAAGCATGTTTCGAATTATGATATAGAAGGTCTGGACAGCTTATTTGAACAGACTAAAAACAATCCTGTGTCGAAATCAGAAAGAGAAGATCTTGCCATAAATGGGTACGATAATTTATTCTGGACCATGAACTACGATCATGCCTGCGGAAAACTTACTGAAACAGGCATCGGATACCTGCTTCCAATGGTTGAAAACATGGAACTTTTATTGGAGGAAAAAAAGTGGCAGCATCGAAGTTATGCTTTGCATATCGTATTGGAAACGGCATGCAAAAATAAATCTGAAAATGTCTTTTCATTATTAAGAGAGACTATTAAATCCTTTGAAAAGTTTTTGATTTCAAATCCCGATGAAAAGCTGGACATCCATCGATTAGTTTCACTTGCTTACCGCTGGATGATTGAAGCAGATCCTGAAAACGCTTTATTATATTGGCAAAATGCAGTTTCAGAAATCAAAAAAGCAATCCGTTTTGATCCTGAAAAGGCATCGTGGTTTTCTTTTTTTGAACTTATTTATATTTCTTTTGACGATAAAAAAATAAGTCAGATTCAGATACAGGAACAAAAAAGATTCGATATTGAGGTTTCCGAATTAGAAAAGGAGCGGGGAGCAGTAATTGCATATAGAATTGCGCTGGCGTATCAGGATTTAAAGGAAAATATGGATTGGAAAGAAGTTAAAAGTGTTTTTAAGGACGCAACTGTATTGCATTGGACTGAAAAAGCAGTAGCCTATAATCCGGAAAAAATTTCCCTAACCAATTTATACGAATATGCCCATTTTTTTAATAAATCGGGTTCTAAATACAAGCGTACAGATTTTCTGGAAAAAGCAATTTCTACCTACGAACGTATATTGAATTCTGAAAATGATCGTGTAATGGAAGTGTTCTATATAGCGAACCTGTATAAGGAAATAGCCGAAATTCATCTTGAAAACAAAGACCAGATTTTGGCTGATCATGCCATCGAACAGGCAAAATCGATTTATGAAATCAATATTGAAAAAGTAAAATCAAATTCTTCAGCCAATCTGCGTTATGCTGAGTTTCTGGAATATTGTTTTACTTATGAAGGAAACATTGACAAACCCACGATTGCTGAACTTAAAAGTATCGCGTGCGAAGTAGAAACTCAGTCTGAAGGTTTCCTGAGTTATCCTTATTTATTGCTTATGCGTGTTGCGCTTTATGAGAACAATGAAGAGCAGGCTATCTTAGAACTTACAAAAAGTTTGATCCTGCATGAATTATGCTCTGATTCGGAATTCGCTTCATTAATGGAAGAATTTAAGGATTCTAATAATAATGATAAACTAAAATCGTTTTTGAATGAAACCAAATCATTCATGGATGAGGTAAAAGAAAATTATTATTACCATCCTGAAATAAACTGGGTAAAAATGCAAACCATGTCGGAGGATGAATTAATCGTTTACTGGGAAAAAAGAAAACAAGAAATCAAAAACAGACCGCCGTTTGATAAATAAAGTTTTATGCTCAATACATTATACGCCAAAATAAAAGAAGAATTTGATGCCATTACCGATCAATTTGTTGAGAAAGAAATTGATGTTTTATCAGATGAAAATCTGATTACAATTCAGTCAAAATACAATCTGCATGAGATTCAGCCTTTTTTTTCAGAACTTTATAATCAGGTCTTGCCGCCAGATGCAAAGCTCACAATAGAATCAGAAGATGATTTTAATCCTGAAACAGATGATTTATACGAATACAAAATCAGTATCGAAAACAGAAAAGCCTATCTTAAGCGAGAACATCACGGAGGCGGTATTTTTTACAGCACACTTTACGAATATACAGACCAGTACCACAAAAGTTATGAAGTATATCAAAATCAGGAAAGTATAAAAGCAATCAGCCTGCATTATCTCTATTTTAAAGAAGGGATGCCTTATCAGTATATAGAATGTAGTGAATACGGTATGTCGCTTAAAACCTATACCTGTGAAGGAAATTTTATTAAAAGCTATAAATTAGAATGGCCCAATTACGATCACTATTGTATGGGTGAATTGACTTATGATGGGGAAGGAAACCTTATCATGATTACTGAAACAGCTTCAGATGGAAGGATTCGTATAGTCTATGATGCAAAAGCATCCGATCAGGATATTGAAAGAGTAATAGCCGAATTGGAAGATTTTCTGGTAGAAAACATAGCCGACCAGATTCTCGAAAAGGTTAAAATAGCAGAACCGGTTTATTGCATATTGTTTGAATACATGATGCAGGGGCCTTTTCCGCCAACGATTGCTTTTGGAATAACTTCGGAAATAGAAGGGAATTTTGAGGATAAAGAATTGTATGAATTATACAATGCACCGGATATGCAGTATTTCTCTGAAAATGATGAGCCTAACCCAATTGATATTGATTTTTATCGAATTGAAATCCAGCCCCATTATTTGATCACAACTTCATATGGAGAAAAGATTTCGAGACAGGACGATGAGGCATTCGAATTATGGGAGAAACAGGTATTCGATACTTATTTAAGGGTTTGCAAGCGATTGATGCATTTCGATTTCTCGAAATCATTTAACAAATCAGAAAGTTTTTTAGTGATGGCACGTGATTTTGAAAAATGCAATGAAGAAGATTTTTATATCGAAATGCAGCATTATAAGACAAACTAAACCACTCTGCACTGAAAGTGGAGAGGTTTGGTTGGCAGACTGAAAGTATGCAAGGTTGCAATACTTATTTATTAGCCACAAATTACACAAATTTTCACAAATTAATTAGCGCTAATTTGTGTAATTTGTGGTTAAAATATTTTTAGAAGCTAAAGCTAAATGCACTAAAGTGCATAGTTTTAAACTATTTCTGAGACCAATAAAAATTTGATTTCTATTTTAACCAAAACTCCACATATTCTTTTGGCATTAGATGATCTGGCAATTCCGCATCAGGGTCTAATCCCACTATTTTTCCACAGAGTTGAACTAATTCCCGAAAAACAGCATAATATTCTTTAAGTGCCTGGTAATGTTCAGGACTACCTTCTGATGAGGAACGATATTGAGCTGCAAGATTTCCTAATTTGATCTGTAAAGTATCTGCGTCAGTATTATTATTCATAGTAATTAAGTTTAGCGTTTAACTTTTGGGCTTATTCATTTTCTTTTGTTATTGAGTAATGAAAAAGATTCAAAAGAGGCACTTTTACAGCTTCATAAACAAGAATTATCCAATCATTTAGTCTGGGTTTTGGGCAGTTTTTATAAAGAATTTCAAAATTGGGAGAATTATTAATAAAATCCAAAATCTTTTAAAGTCTTTATTTCAAAAAATCATCATTTATAGTGATTACTGATAAAAAACTCAGGATTAGATTTGTATTAAAGTTTTATAATTAACAAATAATAAAAATTAAAATCATGGGTTTAGCAGAAAAACGTTTGGCAGAATCAATTAAAACAGAAAAACTTCCTCAATTTGAAGCAAAATTAAAAGACAAGGCAGGATATGATATAAAAATAGATATTGACTGGGATACTTTTACTGCTTTTAATCAATATCCATTGGAAAGATTAGATATTATTTTTGATGATTTAGAATCTTTCGTAAAAAAGATCTGTGCTGATGATATGGGAAAAGAAGCGCTAAAAGATAAAATGACGACTATCCATTTGACTAATACGGAGAACAATGACGAAGTAAACATGGAGTTAAAAGACAATACGCTATTTTTAACACTTCAGTTAGTTCAGGCTTCATTTAGCTCACAAACTGATTCTCAAATTGCAGATTACGTAGAAAAGTTATTATAACCGTAAATGATTGAATCTTATAAAAAGAACCTGTTTATCGATTTTTCAGGCTGGTTTATAAAACTTGCTGATTTTGCTGATAAGGCAGAGGATATTTACAGTTTACCTAAACTGGAGTTGTTGTTGAATACAGGAAATGTTATTCGCGGCTGTATCATAGGATATGACAGAACCAGACAGGAAAAACTATTAATGGTTATAGGAATTCCTGATGCTAATCCAAAATCTGAAGTTACGCTTGTTCCGGGTTTTCAGGTTGCAGCAATAACCTTTATGGATGCTAAACAAACCCTCGAAACTTTGGATAATAGCCCATTAGTTAGCGTTTTAGAATTAAAGCGTGCTGCGAAAAAACTCGAAGAAGATTTACAGAAAAGTACAGGAGCGAAAATCGATTTAATTTTAGATACCAATAAATATCCTGAAGACAATAGAAATGTTGTCTTGGAAACGCTTAAATTTTTGCCCTCAGTTTTTGAATCTTTAATTGAAGATGAATTAGGCAAAAAAGCAGTTATTGAAAATATAAAAAACATTAATATTTCGATAAGCTTACAAGATTCAATTACCCTAAATAATAAAGAACTTTTTATTGGGGTAAGTACAGGGTATAAATTCCCGGAGAAGGAAAAAGGAAGAATAAAAAAAGAGATTGAAGCTCTTTTATAATAAATTCCCTTTTGCAATTTAGAAGTTAAAAAAACGGCTCTGGAAATATTTTCAGGCCGTTTTTTGTATTTTAAGCATTGCTAAAAATAAAGACGTTGTTGCAATAAATCATTATTTATAGTGATGTATGAAATTTTACCAGGATATATTTTTGTCACTTAAAAGAAGTATAATACAATATATCATAATGGGAAATTTTATAATTGCATTTAGGAAAAAAATACAGCTTCAAATCCTTTTTGTTTTGTTTATCGGAATGATCAGTTCTTATGGGCAGGATAAAAAGATAAATGATTTAAGAACAAATGCAAAACAATCATCAGTTGAAGGATTTATAGATATCAGGAACAAAAATTTTCATGTTATTAGTTCAGATAAGACTATTGTTACTTCCAATAAAAAATCTTTAAAAGCGGCAAAGGCAGCGGCAGACACAGAAGCTCCTGTTATTATATGCCCTCCTAATCAACAGCTTGCATGCGGGAGTTTGGTTCCTGACTATTTTGGTCTTTTAGCAGTTACAGATAATATTGATACAGCAATTGATGTAACCCAAAACCCAGGACAGGGATCGGATTTTTATGATGGAATGACAATAAAGTTTACCGCGACCGATGATGCCGGAAACACAAGCGAGTGTACTATAACCGTGACAGCCTCTTCGCCCGATGTTACACCGCCAACATTTACCTGCCCCACAGGATTAACTTTTAACTGTGGCGACGTAATGCCCAATTATGCTCTTGATCCAATGATGAATTTGGATGATGACTGTAGTATTAATTTGAGTTATGTTATGACACCTGGTCCAGGATCAGATTTTTATGATGGTGTTCCGGTTCAAATAGAATATTTCGATAAATCAGGAAATAGATCAGTATGTAATTTTACCGTTAAAATGGCTACTCCTGATATCACAAAACCTGTAATTACTGATTGCCCCGGAACTCAAAGTTTAGCTTGCGGGTCTGTCTTACCGGATTATCGACCACTGATAGAAGCAACAGATAATTGCCTTGAAAACATGACGGTTTCCCAAAGTCCGGCTCCGGGTAGTACTTTTGTTGCCGGAATGACAGTCACAATGACTGTAAGAGATGCAGCCAATAATGCTACTACCTGTAGCTTTGTTGTAAATGCTTCAGCAGATATTACTAAACCAACGATAACCTGTCCGGGCAATCAAACAGTAGCACTTGGCGACTTATTACCGAATTATTCTGGTATGGTTGCGGTTTCTGATAATTGCGATACGAATCCAACAATTACCCAAACGCCTGCAGCCGGAAGTGCTTTTGCAGCCGGTATGACGGTAACGATGCGTGCTACAGATACTTCGGGGAATTTTCAAACCTGCAGTTTTATTGTAAATGCATTAAGCGGCGATTTACCTCCAACAATAGTATGTCCTTCAGGTCAGGAACTTTACCCAGATTCTACTTTGCCTGATTATGTGTCATTTTTACCTGATGTAAAAGACGATATAACAGACAACATGGATTTGATTTTTACGCAGAATCCACCACAAGGTACGTTATTTACTGCCGATACGAATGTTACAATTACAGTGAAAGATGAATCAGGAAATACAAATTCCTGTTCATTTTTGGTTAAACTAAAAATGACTACTGCCTCTATTGATTGTAAGACAGCTTCATTTAATGTTTCTAATCTTAATGGTGTCAATGGATTTACGATTTATGGTGAAAAACTAACAAGAGAAACAGGTTTTAGTGTTAATAATGCCGGTGATATCAACGGAGACGGCATTAGTGATTTGATAATTGGCGCACCGGGCAACTATGATCCCTGGTATGGCGTTAAAAAAGAATATAAAATTATCAAAGGTGCGGCTTATGTAGTATTTGGCAAATCTTCAGGATTTTCCCCGAATATTGACTTAGGGCTCCTTGATGGTAGTAATGGTTTTGCTGTTAGAAATGATAATAAAAG
>CBFGNY010000134.1:0-12539 GCA_965650235.1 uncultured Flavobacterium sp.
AAATCTTTAACTAGAAAAGTAGAAAACCCATTTTGAAACTTATCAAAATGGGTTTTATTTATTATTTATTAACAGATTAGATATTATCTACTCCACTCAGCAATACTGTCTTTATTCATTTTCACATAATCCTGATTATTAGCAGCTTCGGCAGCAGCCAAAGAAATTTTAGCCGTTTCAATAGCACCTGCTTTATCTCCTTGTTTCGCCTGAATCAATGATTTTAATCTAGAAACATAAAAAGGTTTTTCAGTACTCATTTCCAAAGCTTTATCAACATATTCCCTTGCACTGATCATATCTCCGTTTGATTGAAATAAATATTGAGATGCCGCATAATAATCATTCCATGTTGGACCTGCCAAAGTTTTCTGAATACTTGCTGTAGCTATTTTTGCAGTAGGAACTTCAAATTTTAGTGCAATATGAGAATTCTCCCAAGCCATTTCCAAATAAGCAGAATTCTGCTCTAAACCATTGATCCCAATTGTAAATGATTCAACTGGTGTTGGCAATGCATCTTCTTTAACTGTTGTTTTTAAAGCAACATAAGCTTCGTTCCAGTTTTCCGGCAATCCCCAGTTGTCTGTAGAAAGATAAAAAATCACTTCCCAGCTTTCTATCCTTGGAATAGTATAAATTGCATATTTTCCTTTTTTCAACGTTTTACCATCGATGACAACATCATCTCCAAAATTTATAATGGTATTTTCATTAGCTCCTGTTCTCCATAGTTTTCCAAACGGAACTAAATTTCCAAATACCGCCCTTCCTCTGGCACCCGGTCTTGAATAGGTAACTTCAACATCAGTTAATCCAACGGTTTGCTTGATATATCCTTTTGGGCTTGCCTGGGGTGTTTTCACTTGTGCCTCCGAAGCAAGAGGGGCTAAAATAATGGCTAGTGCAATAAATAATTTTTTCATTTTATACGTCTGTTTATTTTTCCAAATTTAAGAATTCAAAAAAGGTTAAAAGTTAAATTTTACTTAATTCAACTGCTTATTTGTGATATTTTCAAGGCATTTAACTCATTAAAATGATTAATAATCAAATTTGCTTCTGATAAATCCTGCCCTTCAGAATTCTCACTTCTGTAACCCACACAAAAAATCCCTGCTCCCTTAGCTGCTTTTACACCATTAGTACTGTCTTCAATTATAATACAATTTTCTTTTGGAGCAACAGATAACGAAGCAGCATGTACGAAGATTGCAGGATTAGGTTTGGATTGAGGAAAATCTTCACCACTTACTATTGCAGAAAAATACTGATGCAAATTAAATCGGGTAAAAACACGTTCAATTGTCACTTTTGATGCTGATGAAGCTAAAATCAACTGGATTCCGTTAGCATATAAATCTTTTATTAAATCCTCGACTCCTTCTAATAAATATAAATCTTCTTTGGTATCAAAAGCATCATTAAAAATACTTCTTTTTCTTTGGATTAAATCCTCAACTCCATGTTCTATTACCGGAAAAAATCCTTTTAATGTCTGAAACGTATTTCGGGTTGAAAAACCTGTAAATGAAGTATACATTTCTTCTGTCACTTCGATATTTAGCTCCGAAAATTGTTTGTAATAGGCATAACGGTGAACCGGTTCTGTATCGACAATAACACCGTCCATATCAAAAATTACTGTTTTTATCATTCTTTATTTAGTACTTTATTTATTTTTCTTTATCAAATAACGAATTACGGTTTCAGCTGCGTACAATCCAAATAAGCCCGGCATGTAACTATTAGTTCCGTAAAAAGATTTTTTATAATTGGATCCATCTGTCATTCTTAAACTTGATTCGTCCTGAATCTCAGAAGAAAAAACCACTTTTAATTTATCAATTTTAGATTCTTTTAAACGTCTTCGGATGGTTTTTGCAAAGAAACAATTTACCGTATTAGTAATATCGGTTACTTTTACTTTTGAAGCCTCCATTTTACCTCCAGCCCCCATGCTGCTGATTATTTTTACTCGTTTGCGTTTAGCTGCAATAATTAAATTTAGTTTTGGGGTTACACTGTCAATGCAGTCTAAAACATAATCAAACTCTTCAGAAACAATTTCGAAAGCACGTTCAGGAGATAAAAATTCCTGAACACGTGTAAGTTTCAACTCCGGATTAATGTCCTGTAAACGGTCTCCAACAATAGTAATTTTGGGCTGGCCAACAGTTGAATGCAAAGCCGGAAGCTGTCTGTTAATATTTGTAATATCAACCACGTCACCATCAACAATTGTCATTTTGCCAACTCCTGCCCTTGCCAGAAATTCTGCTGCAAATGAGCCAACCCCGCCTAAACCGACCACTAAAACATTTGAGTTTTGTAAATTATTTAATCCTTCTTTTTTAAATAAAAGCTCGGCTCTTTCTGTCCATTCTGCCATTATAATTTAGTATTAAATTTATTATTCTTTTAATTCATTCATATTAAAAACATCTTCAAAATTACTTGAAATGATTTCTTTTAATTCTTTTTTTGTTAATTCTTTATATTCAGAAGCCAAATCATAAATCTCTGTAATATTTTCATCAATTGTATCTGTTTCCAAAAAAAACCTGTCATTTGGAATTTTTTGAAAAACGGTTTTTAAATCAGGGTTTCTAAGCAAATATTTACCAAACGAAATATAAAATCCTTCCTTTATAAGCTGATTTGCAATTTGGCTGTTTTTTGAAAATCCATGTATAATCAACGGAACAGAAATTTTCATTTTTTTCTTGATTGCAATTACTTCCTGAAAAGCTGCTACACAATGTACTACAACTGGCTTTTTATATTTTTCGGCCAAAGCCAGTTGTTTTTCAAAAACCAAAATTTGCTGTTCAAACGGAACTTCGATTCGTTTATCAAGACCACATTCACCTATTGCAAGACAATTCTCTTCTTTTAATTTTTCTTCAATGATTTTTAAATCGGAATCAATTCGATTTTCAACAATATACCAAGGATGAATTCCAACAGAATAAAATGGAATTGAAGCATCAAAATCTTGCGGATATTGATTAACCAATTCTAAAACTTCAGGATTATTTGTAAACCGATGTGTATGAAGATTAAAGAATTTCATTAATGAAAGTTTTTTACGCCAGCTTTAATTGCCACATTTAAATCATTTTCCAATGGCACAATTGGGCATGAATATTTATAATTATAAGCACAATACGGATTATAGGCCTGATTAAAATCAATTGAAATTATATTTCCTTTCGGGATTTTAAGATCAATATACCTCCCTCCTATATAACTTTCCTTTCCACAGGTTAAATCTGAAAATGGTAAAAATAAATGGTCTTTATATTTATCTGATTTAGAGAGTTCAACATCCTGATAAACATTTAATTTTAATGCTACTCCGTCAATGGTAAAGAAAACAGTTCCATACTTAATGTATTTAGGCTTTCTGGCTGTAGAGGTTTTCATTTCAAAAGCTTTTTCATTTTTTGCTTTTATGAATTTTGCATTGACAAAATATTTGCTATTTATCGGATAAAAATCTAACGTTTTAAAAATTTTTAAATCTTTTTCATCTAACGGGCTGCTTTTAGGATCAGCATATTCAGAATTAATCTTATTCTGAAATTTTTCAACGTCTAAACTATTAAATTTCTTTTGGCAAAAGCCAGAACTAAAAGTTATTAGTACAATAAAAATAAAAATTTTCTTCATCATTAAAATTTTAGCAAAATTAACCAAAAACAAATAAATATACTTGTCTTAATATTTATTGTTTTCAACCTTTTATTTTTCAGATAATTTTAAAAAAAAACATCATGTTATTTTATCTAAATATATATTATACAAAAACAATTTACTTTATTTATTGAACTTATTCAACTTTTTAATCAATATTATTTCGTAATAATCATTATTTAGTATTATTTTTTAAATAATTCTGAATTTATATTGTTTTTTTATTTAAGTTTACGTAATCGATTACATACTGATAATCAGTCATTTGATAAAAACGTTTCTTTATGATGAAGACCGCAAATTTTAGTAACCTCAATTTTATTAACCAATAATCAACTTTAATTATTATGAAAACAAATTTTAAATTACTTGTATTGTGCTCCATTATTTCTATTACTGCCTGTGAAAACAGTGATACTCCGGTAAACGATACTAAAACTGCTATTGAAATTAAAGAAATAGTGCCAGAAACCTCTCATACAGCTAAAACCAGTACTGTTACAACAGAATCTGCATTAAGATCAGCAATTTCATCTGCTGTCGCCGGTGATGTCATTAAAATTAGCGGTACAATAAACTTAACTAAAACACTTGAACTTGCTAAAAGTGGTACATCAAGTTCAAAAATCAATATTTCAGGAGGTACTTTAAATTGTTCTGGCCTTCCATCCGGCAGCTGGGGAGTTAAAGTAAATGGAAGCTATTGGAATATCACCAATATGACCATTAGAAACGCACCAGATTGCGGTCTGGTTTTTCAAAGTGGCGGTTATAATTACGTATATAATGTATCCACTCTCTCTAATGGAGATTCTGGTTTACAAATTTATAATGGAGGACATGATAATTACATACTTTCCTGTAAATCAAATGATAATTATGATGCTGCAAATGCCGGAGAAAATGCTGATGGTTTCGCATGTAAATTATCAGCCGGAAAAAACAATGTATTTGAAAACTGTACTGCTAACCATAATTCTGATGACGGTTGGGACTTGTATGGCCAGCCATATACTGTAACAATAAAGGGATGTACTGCAAGTAATAATGGTTTTGGATCGAATGGTGACGGCAACGGATTTAAGCTAGGAAGTGCAGGACAGAACGTTAAACACACTGTTACTAATAATACAGCTACAAACAATTTAGCCTGGGGCTATGATGGTAACGGAAATACAGGCCACATTACAATTACCGGCAGTGGAGGTTCCGGAAATAAAAAGGGATTATTCGCTCGTTTGTATTAATTTACAAAATAAATGCACTAAAGGCTGTCTAATTAAGACAGTCTTTTTTTATTACTTTAAATAAGGACTTAGTTAGTTAAACCATATTTAAAACTACGAAATAAGTTAAATAACTATATTTATAGTTGTGTAACTAAAAAAATAGTTGTAGTTTTGAATAAAATTGAAAAGATGTAAAAGTTAACGAATAAGGAAATCATGTATAGAAGAAAAATTTTTGCAGCAGAATTACGTGAAATCTTAGTTATGATCCATTTCCAAAAAACAAGAAAAATAATTAAATTATGGAAGCACTTTTAATTTATATCGCAAAATCATCCGGGTTAGTCGTATTGTTTTATTGTGCTTATTATTTTTTGTTGCGTAAAGAAACATTTTTTAATAGCAATCGCTGGTTTTTGTTGGCTGGTTTAATTACTTCCTTAGCATTACCTTTTTTAGTTTACACAAAAGTTATTTGGGTAGAATCAACTCCAATGACTGATTTAACCCTCCCTCAGCTCGCTATTAATCAATCAATTGAAGAAGAACACTTTGAAATAAATTGGAATTATATTATTCTATTCATTTATAGTATTGGTTTTATCACTTTCCTCATCAAATTCGCAATGGATTTTTACAGTTTACATTCTATTTTAAAAGGAAAAAAAATACAGCACCAAGCTGACTATAAATTAATTGATGTCAATGAAAATATTGCTCCCTTCTCCTATTTTAAATATATTGTATACAACTCATCAATGTATACAACATCTGAATTAGAGAATATTATCGAACATGAAAAAGTTCACAGCGAACAGAATCATACTATTGATGTACTGGTTTCACGATTTTTTTGTCTTGTCTTTTGGTTCAATCCAATAATATGGTTTTATAAAAAAGCAATTGTACAAAATCTCGAATTTATTGCCGATAAAGAAGCAGCTAAAAAAATTTCAGATAAAAGAGCCTATCAGTACACATTATTAAAAATAACGACACACGAAAATTGTATAGCTATCACCAATCATTTTTATCAATCATTAATCAAAAAACGAATCGTCATGTTAAACAAAAATCAATCAAAAAAAAGAAATTCATGGAAATACTGTGCCATAATTCCGGCACTTGTAGCTTTTGTTCTTTTATTTCAAGTTGAAATAGTCGCACAAGAAAAAGGTGCTAATGCTGTTGAGAAAATTAATCCAGATGATATTCAGTCTATAGATGTCTTTACAATAGATAAAAATACTACAGATGCCGAAATAGACCAAAGAATAAAAACATGGAAAGAAAAATTTAATATCTCTGCCATTATTTCTGAATTAAAAAGAAATTCCGATAATGCTATCACCTCTATCAATATTGCTTTAAAAGACGAAAAGGGAATAAATAAAGTCAAAAAAACTATAACAACAACAGGGATTGAAAAAATTGGACTCATTATCATTACCAAAAAAAACGGAACTGTTTCATTTAATTTTGCTGATGATGACCCCACTCTAATCAATGAAAAAAAAGAAACTATAGGAATTAGGATTAAAAATACTCAAACTTCTAATATTAATAATAATGCTAAAAATAATTCTGCTGCTAATTCAAATATTAGTACTAATCATAATGAAAACAATTCTGTAAATAAAAGTGAAAACACAATTAGAATTACATCTAAAACCGATGCTAAACCAATAATAGTTATTAATGGAAAATTAACAAGTAACGGTTTTGATATTAATTCCATGGATCCTGATAAAATAAGTTCTATAAATGTTTTAAAAGGATTGGAAGCTCATGCAAAATATGGTGATATAGCCAATAATGGGGTTATTGAAATTTTTACCAAAAAGAAGTTTGGCGAAAATGAATTCGAAGACTTACAGAAACCAAAGATTGTAAAAGGCTATGAAAGTAAACAAAACGATGGATTAAAAGTAACAGACCATGCCAACTCTAAAGATGTACTGGCAACAGTTACCGAAAATAAAAATATCGATTTTAAAAAAGCTGTCATTATAATTGATGGAAAAATAAGTGATTATAAAGTATTAGAAAAAACAGATAGCAGTGATATCAAAATGGTTAAATGTGCTGATATGAATAACTATACTGAAGAACAAAAAAATGAAGCAATTAAAGTTTACGGAGAAAAAGCTGTAAATGGGTTTATTGAAGTGCAAACTTCTGAGTATTATGAGAAACACAAAAATGTTCGCCGCGGTTATCCAATATTAAAATAATTTATACTAAATCCGGTTTAATAAAATTAAAATCATGCAAAAATTAACTAACAAAGAAGAAGAAATCATGCACATTTTATGGAAGCTTAAAAAAGCTTTCGTAAAAGAGGTTCAGGCAGAAATTACAGAAGATCAGCCTCATTATAATACACTTTCTACCATTATTCGAAATCTGGAAGAAAAGGGTTTTGTCGCCCACAATGCCTTTGGAAACACGCATCAATATTATCCGATAATAAGTTTGGAAGCGTATAGCAAAAAATACATGAAAACTGCAATTGATAATTATTTCAATAGTTCTTATAAAAATATGGTTTCTTTTTTTGCCAAAGAAGAAAAAATCTCGGCGGCCGAATTACGTGAAATCCTGGCGATGATTGAAACACCAAAAGAAGAAAAAGAAAAATAATTATTTATGGAAGCACTTTTCATTTATATCGTAAAATCATCCGGATTGATTGCATTGTTTTATTGTGCCTATTATTTTTTATTACGCAAAGAAACTTTTTTTAACAGCAACAGATGGTTTTTATTGGCAGGTTTGGCAACCTCCCTGATTTTGCCGTTTTTGGTTTATACAAAAATTGTCTGGATCGATCCTGTTCCGGTTTCAATTGTTAATTACCAGCAAGGCTTTATACCTCAGGCTATTCAGGAAGAATCATTTGAAATTAACTGGAATTACATTGTGCTTTCCATTTATTGTACTGGATTTTTTGCACTTATAATAAAGTTTGCTGCTGATTTTTATAGCCTAAATTCGGTTCTAAAAGGTAAAAAAATACAACAGCAGGCTGATTTCAAATTTATTGATGTACCTGAAAACATTGCGCCATTTTCTTATTTTGATTACATCGTATACAATTCATCAATGTATACAGCTTCAGAACTGGAAAATATTATTGAGCATGAAAAAGTGCACAGCGATCAAAATCACACAATTGATGTATTAATTTCAAGAATATTTTGTGTATTGTTTTGGTTTAACCCAATTATTTGGCTGTATAAAAAAGCAATCCTGCAAAACCTTGAATTTATTGCTGACAATGAGGCAGCAAAAAAAATATCAGACAAAAAAGCGTATCAATACACACTTTTAAAAATTACAACGCATGAAAGTTGTGTAGCCATTACCAATCATTTTTATCAATCATTAATCAAAAAACGAATTGTCATGTTAAACAAAAATCAATCAAAAAAGAGAAATTACTGGAAGTATTATGCCATACTTCCTGCACTTGTAGCATTTGTACTTTTATTTCAGATAAAAACCATTGCGCAAGAGAAAAAAGAAGCTCAGCAGATTTCTGAAAATCCAACTTCTGTTGAAGTCTACAAAATCAGAAAAAACACAACTGATCAGGAACTAAAGGAATTTACTGAAAAATTAAAACAAAATCACAATGTAGATGTTGTAATATCTGATGTAAAAAGAAATACCAAAAATGAATTAACAGCTATTAAAGTAGATATTCAAAAAGGAACCGGAGAAGATCAAACCATTCAGATTGAAGGCAACGAACCAATTAAAAGCTGTGGAATTATTATTACAACAGAAAATAATGGTGCCAAGAAAATTAACCTAGTGACCGATGGCGGAATGGATAAGCCAATTGTTGTTGGAGATAATCTTATCTTAAATGAAAAAGGCAATCCTGTCCAGATAAATACAATTTCAACAATAGCACCTCCTACACCACCTACACCTCCTACACCGCCTACACCGCCTGCACCACCTGCACCACCTGCATTTCCAACTGGACCAATGCCACAAGCTCCTGCACCGGATATGTCAAAAATGCCAAAACCTCCAGTTCCTCCTTCAAATCCAAAGGATAAAACAGCTATGAGCAAATTTGAAAAAGAAATGTCCGAATTTGAAAAAAAAATGGAGACTTTTGAACCAGACATGTCAGCTTATGAGAAGCAAGTTGAAGAGATCATGTCTAAGCGTGAAGCTATTTTCGAAAAAGAAATGGAAAAATATGAAATAGCTATGGAAAAATTTAATGTTGATATGGAGAAATTTACTGAAGACATCCAGGAAAAATACGGTAAAGACTCCAAACAGTATGAAATAAATATGAAGCAGTACGAAAAGGATATGAAGGCTCATGAAAAAAACATGAAAATTCACGAAAAAGAAATGAAAAAATTAGAGAAAGAAAGTAAACGATCTTAAACTATTTCGAAATTTATAACACAAAAAAGACTTTGCCAACTGCAAAGTCTTTTTTTATATCTTTGAAAAAATTAATTACCATGTATAAAATTTTAGCTAAAATAAATAAAATTCTATTGCCGAGTTTTACTAAACAAGGTTTAGATATTGCGAAAGCAAAAAAATGGCAAATGGCAATTATTGGTTATCGTGCATATGTAACAAAACGAGCTTTAGATTAATTTACAAATATCTTTCTGAAATTACTCTCAGGTGGTGATTTTGATGCCCTGTAATGATAAAGCCAATTGCTCTTACAGAAATAGCATTATCTGAAGCTGTACCTAAAAAAACAAGCTGTTCTTCATTCAGGCTTTCAAAAAAACTGATTGTTGCTTTTCTCACATTTTCATACTCAGTCAATAAACTTTCTATCGAACGTGAATTAGCAAATGCAAACGGAACATAATCATTTTCTTCAAAACCTGCCAAAGGTGTTTTATCTCCTCTGCTGATTCTTAAGGCACGATATGCAAAAATCCGCTCCGTGTCCATCATATGCAGCACAATATCTTTGATTGTCCATTTTCCTTCTGCATAACGATATTCTAATTTTTCGGCCGGAATATTTTTTACAAAATTTACCAGTTGCGGCAATCCGTCTATTAAGCCTTCTGTCAATGTTTTATTCTCGGCAGCTTTAATATAAGTCGCATTAAAAACAGAATATTCATTTGTTAATAAATCTGAAGCTATCATAAAGTTAAGTTTAAGCAGAGTTTCTACTTGCATTTGTGTTTCCAAACAATGAACGGGTTACAATTTTTTCATATACCTTAATCAAATCCTGATCAATTACTTCTTCTTTGTTTAATTCATTAATTCTTAACAAGGCATATTGCTGTATTGTCAACAATGGCAATACTATACGTTCTCTTATTTGAATTGAAGCTTTACCATCAGGATAGTTTTCCATAAGGGTTTTATGTCCTGCTATCTTAAGTAAAAGACGTTCTGTTTCTATAAATTCATCGTAAATAATTTGCCAGAATTCACCAAACTCAGGATCTTTTCTCATGTAGGCTGTTAGTGGTAAAAATGATTTTGCCAATGACATCATACTATTCTCCAAAAGCGTTTTAAAGAATAATGAATTGTGATATAAATCGCTTACTTTATTCCATTGATTGGTTTCTTCAAAATGTTTTAAAGCTGATCCTACACCAAAAAATCCCGGTACGTTTTGCTTCAATTGACTCCATGATCCCACAAAAGGAATTGCTCTTAAATCGGCAAAATCTAATTGCTCAGATTTGCTTCTTTTTGATGGACGGCTTCCAATATTGGTTTTAGAATAATATTTTAAAGTACTCATCTTCTCCAAATATGGTATAAACATAGGATGATTTTTAAAACTTAAATATTTATCATACCCTAATTCTGCCAATTGACTCAAAATTGCTGTTTCCTCTGTACTGAGTTCGTTTTTCTCTTTACTAAATACCTGATTAGTTACTCCGGCACTTAATAAATTTTCGATATTATAGCGACAAGAATCCAAAGTTCCAAAATTAGAACTAATAGTCTGTCCCTGTACTGTGATTTGAATTTCGTTATTTTCAATTTTAGGCCCTAATGATGCGTAGAATTTATGAGTTTTTCCACCACCACGAGCAGGAGGCCCACCACGTCCATCAAAGAAAATAGCTTTTATACCATATTTTCTTGAAATTTCGGTAAGTTCAATTTTCGCCTGATAAATACTCCAGTTTGCCATTAAGTACCCGCCATCTTTTGTTCCGTCAGAGAAACCAAGCATAATAGTCTGCTTATTGTCACGAGATTTTAAATGTGCAGCATACTCAGGGTTTGTATACAGCTGTTCCATTATTTTGTGAGCTCTTTGCAAATCATCTACTGATTCAAAAAGAGGAATAATATCTACTGTCGGATTTTCCCAATTATTTAAACGAATCATGGCGAAAGTTTCCATTACATTCAGTGCACTTTCGTTGTTGCTGATAATATAACGATTAGCACCAAATTCTCCATTATTCTTCTGAATCGTTTTAATAGCCTGCACAGACTCTAAGGTCAGTTTAGTGATTTCATTTTCAAAATCAGCAGGATTTAAATCTCCTTTAACCTTAGACAATACAACTAATTTTTCTTCTTCAGATAAATCAAAATAATTTTCAGGAAATATTTTTGAATCTGAATTTAAATAATGATTCACTACATCATGAAAAACAGCATTATGAATTTTACTGTTTTGACGAATATCTAAAGTAGCAAAATGAAATCCAAACAAATTAATTTTTACCAATAACGCCTCTAATTCATCTAAATATAAAGACTGGTGCTTTTCTATAATAATAGTTCTAATTTTGTTTAGCTGAGTCAAAAGCTCTTCTAAAGTGATATAGATTTCACCTTTAGAATAAAAAACAGATCTATAAAGTTTATATTCAAGATCAAGCACCAAAGTATCTACACCTGAGAAAGTTAACTTTCTTTTTAAATTCTTCATTTCAACATAATAACACTTTAAAATTGAAGTACGTAAACGCTCAGCAACTTTCAATGTTATATCTGTTGTTACAAAAGGATTTCCGTCACGATCACCACCTGGCCAGAAACCAAGCTTTATTAACTGATTTTGAATCGCTCCTCCCTGAAGAATGTTTTTTTGCAAATAATGAACTATTTCTCCTGCAGTTTCATAAAATACATTTTCTAAATACCAAATCAAACTTACTGCTTCGTCATAAGGATTTGGTTTTTCATTTTGTATAAAAGGAGTCTTTCCCAGCTGTGCTAATAATTGCTTGATCTTTAACAAATCATTCAATCTGATTGCCTCTGTTAAATCATTTATAATACCAAGTACAGGTCCCGGGTAAAATTGCGTTGGATGTGCAGTTAAAACAGTTCTGACATTGAAATTTTCAAGAAAGTCTGTTAATTCGTCATCTTTTTCTTTTGCATCTGATTTTTCCTTAATATCACGAAGTGAGCCTCGCCCTTCCATGTTGTTCACAACAGGAAAAGCAGCATCCTCAATTGCATCAAAAAGTACAATTTGACGCTCAATATATTGAATAAATCGAAACATCAAATCAATTTTTTCTTTTTCTGAAGCGTTGTTTAAAAATTTATTTGAGAAAAAGTCGAAAATTTCTTTTGGAGTTTCCTGTTTTTTAAAGCCCGTTTCGA
>CBFGNY010000135.1:0-12375 GCA_965650235.1 uncultured Flavobacterium sp.
AATTAAAAAAGGGCCAATTTTTGCCAATTTCGTACTTGCCGATGAGATTAACCGTGCTCCGGCAAAAGTTCAGTCAGCGCTTTTGGAGGCGATGCAAGAAAAACAAGTTACCATTGGCGATACAACTTTCAAACTTGATCGTCCTTTTTTAGTACTTGCAACTCAAAACCCGGTGGAGCAGGAAGGAACATACCAGCTTCCTGAAGCTCAAGTTGATCGTTTTATGTTGAAGACAGTAATTGATTACCCAAAAATTGATGAAGAACGTTTTGTAATTCGTCAAAACTTAAAAGGAAGTTACGAAAAAGTAAATCCTGTAGTTTCTGTAGAACAAATCTTGCGTGCGCAGGAAGCTGTTCGTGAAGTTTACATGGACGAAAAAATCGAAAAATATATCTTAGATATCATCTTTGCTACCCGTTATCCAGAGAAATACAAATTAGCAGATTTAAAACCTCTTATTAGTTTTGGAGCATCACCACGTGGAAGTATCAATTTAGCCAATGCGGCAAAATGTTACGCTTTCATTAAACGTCGTGGTTATGTAATTCCAGAAGACGTTCGTGCCGTTGTACATGATGTTTTACGTCACAGAGTTGGAATAACGTATGAGGCTGAAGCCGAAAACATTACTTCTGTAGACATAATCAACAAAATCGTAAACGAGATTGAAGTACCTTAAAAAGTTGATGGTTGATCGTTTTTTGTTGATGGTTAACAAGCCATTAACCAACAACCAGCAACCGTAAACCAAACTAAAAATGGATACAAAAGAGCTTTTAAAAAAAGTAAGGAAAATAGAAATCAAAACCAAAAGACTGAGCAATCATATCTTTTCGGGAGAGTACCATTCTTCATTTAAAGGACGCGGAATGACTTTTAGCGAAGTTCGTCAATATCAATATGGTGATGATATTCGTAATATCGATTGGAATGTAACTGCTCGCTATAATGAAGCCCACGTAAAAGTTTTTGAAGAAGAACGCGAACTGACCATGGTTTTAATGGTTGACATCTCAGGTTCAGAAGGTTTTGGTTCAAAAAGTCAGTTTAAAAAAGACATTGTTACCGAGATTGCGGCAACAATGGCTTTTTCGGCTACACAAAATAATGACAAGATTGGGTTGATATTATTTTCTGATAATGTCGAATTGTATATTCCTCCAAAAAAAGGTCGCTCGCATGTTTTAAGAATCATTCGTGAATTGATAGAGTTCGAACCAAAAAGCCAAAAAACGGATGTGGGTGCTGCATTAAAATTCCTATCCGGAACTCAAAAAAAGAAAGCTATTGTTTTTATGATTTCAGATTTTATGTCTGAAAATTACGAACAGACTTTAAAAATTGCTTCTAAAAAACATGACATTACAGGAGTTCGTGTTTATGATATCCGCGAAGAGAAAATCCCAAATTTAGGAATGGTAAGCATGCTTGACGCCGAAACCGGAAAAATTCAATTGGTCAATACAGGTTCCAAATCGGTTCGAATGAACTACGAAAAACATTATCAGGAAAGAGTTCATTATTTTAAGGAAATTTTCAGCAAATCAGGAGCTGGCGTAGTAAACACAAGAGTTGACGAAAATTATGTTACCAAATTATTAGGCTATTTTAAATCGAGATAAATTTAGACATTAGACTTCTTAGATTGTTAGAAAATTAGATTTTAAAATATAAATATCCAAAATAACATCCGCTTAAATCTGTTTCATCAGCGTTCCATTTTTAAGAATCGTTTTAGACTCAAATCTGAAATCAAAAATCAAATGAAATTAAAATTTTACATATTTTTATTTTTGCTAACTTCAGCTGTTTTTGCACAACAAAAACAAATTGAAACCAGTGTTGATACTACAAAAAATAAAATTGGTGCCGAGTTTAAGTTAACGCTTAAAACAGTAGTGAGTTCAAAATCGAAAGTTATTTTTCCTAATCTAAAAAATATTGGTGCTTTAGAAGTTATCCAATCATACCCTGTTGATACGGTTAAGAAAGATGACACATACGAATTGATCAAAAAATATGGCTTAACTCAATTTGATTCAGGAAGATATACCATTCCTAGTATTAAAATTTTAATTGATAAAAAGCCTTTTTTAACCGATTCTATTCGTATTGAGGTTGCCAATGTAAAAGTTGATACATTACAGCAGAAAATGTATGATATCAAAGACATTACAATTGTTGAAAACGGCATTGGAGACTGGTGGAAATATGTATTGGCATTAGTAATCATTCTCGGAACTGGTGCTTTCGTATATTGGTTTATTAAAAAACGCCAGCAGAAAAAAATTGAAGAAGAAGTTTATAAAACTCCAATAGAAAAAGCGACAAGTTTATTAAACAATTTAGAGAAAAAAGAACTTTGGCAAAAAGGTGAAATAAAAGAATATTATAGTGAATTAACAGATATTGCACGTAATTATATTGAAGAAGCAATTCACATTCCGGCAATGGAAAGCACTACATCTGAATTGATTCAGGGACTTAAATCAGCTTCTACCAAAAAGAAAATGAGTTTAACTCCTGAAACTGTCGAAAATCTGGAGCGTGTTTTAAGACAGGCGGATTTGGTAAAATTTGCAAAATCCAAACCATTAGAATTTGAGATTACAGAAGACAGAAATAAAATTCAGAAAGCAATCTTAACCCTTGATAACGCAATTCCAACCGAAGTATCTGTTGAGGAAGAAGACCAATTATTAAATGAAGCGCAAAAGCAAAAACAAATCAAGCTTCAATTAAAGAAAAAAAGAAATAAACGTATTGCAATTGCGGCCGCTACAGTAGTATTTTTATTGACTGCCATTACTACTTATTTTATTGTTACAAAAGGCTTTAATTATGTAAAAGATAACTTAATAGGACATCCAACAAAAGAATTACTGGAAGGGGAATGGGTAAAAAGCGAATATGGTAATCCTGGCGTTTTAGTTGAAACTCCAAGAGTCTTGAAACGACTTGATACTCAAAAAGCATTGCCAAAAGAAGCCATGGCTTTAATTAAAGAAATGCAGCTTTTTGGATACGGAAGTTTATTGGACAATTTTTACATAACGGTTTCTACCGCCAAATTTAAAAATCCGACAGAAATTGATTTATCAAAAGCCCTTGAAGGTAATTTAAAAATAATTGAAGCACAGGGTGCCAGAAATATGATTACAAAACAAGAAGATTTTGAAACCAAAGAAGGAATTACTGGCATAAAAGGCTACGGGACCTTTACACTTGTCAATGACAACCTGAACACGAGCACAAAACTTTATTATGAAGTCCTGATGTTTAAACAAGATGGCGGATTACAGCAAATTGCTATATTTCATGAAGAAGGAGACACCTATGCTAATAATATTTCAGATAGAATCTTAAATTCTGTTGAACTTAAAAAAGCAAGTAACTAATGGAGAAAATAACTTTTTTAAATCCGGAATTTTTTTGGCTGTTTTTACTGATTCCAATTGCAATAGCATGGTTTTTCTGGAAACGAAACGAGCAATCGGCTACTTTAAAAATGAGTTCAACACAGGGTTTTAAAAATAGTGAATCACTATTGACAAAATTAAAACCCTGTTTATATGTTTTCAGGATTATTGCTATGTGTTCTTTAATCGTTGCATTAGCAAGACCAAGAACGGTTGACATCAGCAATCAAACAAAAACGACCAAAGGGATTGATATCGTAATGGCAATCGACGTATCAGGAAGTATGCTCGCCAAAGATTTGAAGCCAAACCGTATGGAAGCTTTAAAAAGAGTGGCTGCAGATTTTGTCAGCGAAAGACCAAATGACAGGATCGGATTGGTGTTATACGCTTCCGAGGCTTATACCAAAACTCCTGTAACCAGCGATAAGGCTATTATTTTAGAGGCTATTAAAGAAATAAAATACGATAATGTATTACAAGATGGTACCGGAATTGGAATGGGTCTTGCAACTGCCGTGAACCGACTTAAAGACAGTAAAGCGAAAAGCAGAGTTATTATTCTGCTTACTGATGGTGTAAATAATGCCGGATTCATTGAGCCCGAAACTGCTTCTGATATTGCAAAACAATATGGAATAAAAGTCTATACCATTGGGATTGGAACCAACGGAATGGCTGAATTTCCTTATGCCTACGCTCCAAATGGCGGCTTTTTATTCAAAATGCAGAAAGTAGAAATTGATGAACAGTTACTGAAAAGCATTGCCAGAAAAACCGATGGAACTTATTTCAGGGCCACCAGTAATGATAAATTGGCGGAAATATACAAAGCAATCAACAAATTGGAAACCACTGAAATTCAGGAATTAAAATTCTACGATTACGATGAAAAATACAGGTTTTTTGTTTTGCTAGCCGGATTTTTGTTATTGTTGGAAATAGGTTTAAGAAACACAGTTTACAGAAGCTTTATTTGATTTGGATTAAAAAAAATCTAAACTCAGAAATCTAAAATTTAAAATGGAATTAGACGAAAAAAAATATTTATATCTATTATTTCTCATCCCGATTTTGGTATGTGTTTTTCTTTTTAATATGTATTGGAAAAGAAAAAAACAACGTGAATTTGGGGATTTGGAAATGGTAAAAAAACTAAGCCCTGAGCGTTCTGTTTTTAAACCGGTTTTAAAATTAATTGTATTTCTTTTGGCAATGGCCTGTTTGATTATAGGTTTGGTTAATCCAAAAATAGGGACTAAAATGGAAACTGTTAAACGCGAAGGAATTGATATTGTTTTTGCTGTTGACGTTTCAAAAAGTATGCTTGCGGAAGATGTCGCACCAAGCCGTTTAGAAAAAAGTAAACAGTTGGTTTCACAAATCATCAATAATTTAGGAAGTGACAGAATTGGAATCGTTGCCTACGCCGGAAGTGCATTCCCTGTTTTGCCAATCACTACAGATTATAGCGTAGCCAAAATGTTCCTGCAAAGCATGAATCCGGATATGGTATCATCTCAGGGAACTTCCTTAGACGAAGCCATTCTTTTGTCTTCAAAATATTTTGATGAAAAGAGCAAAACCAGCAAGCTGTTAATTTTAATTTCTGACGGAGAAGACCATTCTGAAGGAGTCTCTGCAGCAGCTGAAGAGGCCAATAAATTGGGAATGAAAATCATTACCATTGGTATTGGAACTGAAAAAGGGGGAACAATTCCGTTAAAAGAAAATGGTGTAGTCAGAAGCTATCAAAAAGATAACAACGGCGAAACGGTCATTACAAAACTAAATCAGGAAGGTTTAAAAGCGATTGCAAAAGCCACCAAAGGAGGATATGTTTATGGAGGAAGTACGAAAGAAGTACTTGAATATGTAAAAAATGCACTGAATAATATTCAGAAAACAGAGTTTGAAGCTACGCAAGTGGCAGACTTTCAATCACAATTTCAGTGGTTTTTAGGTTTTGCCTTCTTGCTGTTGTTTTTGGATATTTTTCTGTTGGAAAGAAAAACAAGCTGGATAAATGAGTTGAATTTATTTAACGAAAAGAAATAATTGTTCTGATAAAATCCGGAACAAAAAAATAAAAAACAGAATGAAAAATTTACTTCTTTATATTTTATTAACGGCTTCTTTGGCAATTTCGGCACAAGAAAAGGATAAAACGTTGCCTGCTGCCAATGAAGAATATAAACAGAATAAATTTGTTGACGCAGAAGCAAATTACAGAATTTCACAATCAAAATTTCCTAAAAAAGCTACGGGTTCTTATAATTTAGGAAATACGATTTACAAACAAAATCAGGCATCAGAAGCAAAATTCGCTTATGCGAAAGCTATTAAAAATGCAAAAACCAGAGCCGAAAAACACAAAGCCTTTCATAATTTAGGAAACGTTTTCATGAAAGAGAAAGACTATTCTCAGGCTGTTGAAGCTTATAAAAATGCTTTGCGTAATGATCCTACTGATGATGAAACACGTTACAATTATGCTCTGGCCAAACAAAAATTAAAAGAAAATCCGCCTAAAAACGATAAAAAGGACGACAAGGATAAAAAGAACGATAAAAAAGACGACCAAAAAAAGGACGGCGACAATAAGGATAAAGATAAAAAAGACGGTAAAGACGATCAAAAGAAAGACGACAAAGGCGATAAGGACAAGGATAAAAAAGACGGCAAAAACGATCCGAAAAAAGATGATAAATCAAATAATAACGGAGAGCCAAAACCTATGCCAGGAGGAATTTCAAAAGAACGCGTTCAGAATTTATTAGATGCGGTAAATAATGAAGAAAAGAAAATTCAGGACAAGGTAAATGCTCAAAAAGTAAAAGGAAAACCAACTAAAACTGAAAAAGACTGGTAGATGGTTTGTTTGTGGTTTTTGGTTTAAAGTTTGTGGTTTTTCTTAATTGAAATAGTATAGAAACGAATTAAAACTTTAAACAATTAACAACAAACTATAAACAACAAACAATAAACTGATTAAACATTAAATGAAAAGATATTTAATTCTATTACTATTCACTTTTCAGGGGCTTATGGCTCAGGTTCAATTTGAAGCCAGAGTAAGCAAGAATACGCTTGGAGTTAACGAAAGACTTCGAATTGACTTTGTTATGAATGTTGATGGAGATAATTTTGAACAGCCTTCTTTTGAGGGTTTCAGGATCGTTGGCGGACCAAGCCAGCAAATAAGTCAGTCATGGGTTAATGGAAGAAGTTCATTCCAGAAAATTTATTCTTATTTTCTGTTACCTAATCAAAAAGGAAGCATTACAATTAAACAGGCCGCAATTGAATACAACGGCCAGGTTTACAAAACGTCGCCAATAAAAATAACCGTTACCAATGCCGTTGCTCAGGAAAGAGACCCTAACTCACCACAACAGCAAGGAACCGGAAATGAAACTTTGAATCTGGTAGCAGAAATTTCAAAAACAAATCCTTATATAAATGAACCTGTTACGGTCGTTTATAAATTGTATTTCTACAACATTGGCGTAACAGGCTTTAAAGAACTTGCCAAACCTAAATACAAGGACTTTTGGAATCAGAACATTGACATTAAACAACTGCAGGTTGAAGAGGGAATCTACAAAGGCGAACGCTGTTATTTTGTTGTTCTTAAAAAGACAATTTTATACCCTCAAAAGTCAGGAAAACTTACTATTGAACCACTTTCTTTAGACATAGGCATTCAGATACCCACAGGTCGTGATATGTTTGGCCGAATAGTGACTGATGACGGAAACAAAATAGTTTCTGCCGGCGCCAAGACAATTAACGTAAGAGCACTTCCGGAAACAAATAAACCAATTGGTTTTACTGGAGCAGTAGGTAAATTTGATTTTAAAGTCGTTCCTTCAAAAACCTCCTTAAAAAATGGGGAAAGCCTTGATTTGGTTGTTAGTGCTACAGGTACCGGAAACATGAAATTATTTACTTTACCTAAACCTGTTGTGCCAAATGCATTAGAAATGTACGATCCTGTTCATGACGAAAAAGTGAGTACATCGCTTGCAGGAATGTCAGGAAAAATTTCAGACAAGTATACTATTATTCCACAATACAAAGGGAAATACGCTATAAAACCAATGGAATTCTCATATTTCGATTTGAATTCGGGCAGTTATAAAACCATAACTTCACCTGAAATTATGATTGATGTATTAGACGGGCCAATGCAGGCTGAAGCTGTTGCATCAAATACGTCGAAAAACGTGATTTCAAAATCGGAACAATTTAAATATATCAAACCAAAAACTGTTTTAGTTTCTACAGCAAAAGATGACTTTTACGGTTCTGATTTGTATTATAGCTTATTGTTGTTGCCTTTCGTGATTTTACCGATTATCGTGATTGCCAAGAAGAAAAAAGAAGCAATAGACAGCGATGTCACCGGTAACCGAATTAAAATGAACAATAAATTGGCTAAGAAATATTTATCTGAAGCCAAAAAGCAACTTAACAATAAGGAACCATTTTATATTGCCCTGGAAAAAGCAATGCATAATTTCCTGAAAGCCAAATTGCATATTGAAACTTCAGAAATGAGCAAAGACAATATCCGTGAATTGTTATTATCCAGAAATGCGAATCCGGAAACGGTTCAGAGTTTTATTAATTTGACCGAAAATTGTGAATTCGCTCGTTATGCTCCGGCATCTAGTGCGTCAATCCAACAGGATTATGACAAGGCTGTTTTAATTATTTCTGAATTAGAAAAGCAGATTGTCTAAATAAAACACAGGTTTCAAAACCTTGTTAGGTTTTTAAATCTAAAATCTATTAAACGAAGATGAAAAACATATTATATCTCTTTTTATTACTCTCACAGGTTTTCTTTGCTCAGGGCAGCTTTGAGAAAGGAAACGCCTTATATCAAAAGGGACAATACCTTCAGGCGGCCCAAACGTATGAAAGCATCATTAAGGAAGACAAACAACATTCGGCTGAGCTATATTTTAATCTGGGAAATTGTTATTACAAACTTAATAAAGTAGCGTTATCGATTTATAATTATGAAAAGGCCCTTGTTCTGAAACCAAACGATGCTGAAACTTTAAACAACCTGAAATTTGCCAAAAAACTGACCATCGACGAAATTAAAGAAATACCAAAGGTTGGTTTTGCAAAACTCGTCCAGAATTTTACAGGTATTTTTAATTATGATAACTGGGCGTGGATTTCTGTAGGGATTGCATTTGCATTTTTGCTTAGTTTTATTGGATATTATTTTTCACAGCTCACACTCTCAAAAAGGATATATTTTATAGGTATGTTTGTTTTATTATTTGCTTTGGTATTAAGTGTATCAGCAGGAATAATTGAAAAAGACCGCTTTAATAATGACTGTCCGGCTATAGTTTTTGCCGAAATGGCAGAGGTGAGAAGCGAACCACAAAAAGGAGGATCAAGCATTTTTCTATTGCATGAAGGCGCCAAAGTTTACGTAAAAGAAACCCTTGAAAACTGGAAAAAAATCGAATTAACAGATGGTACTGAAGGCTGGATTGATGCTTCTGCTATCAAGGAAGTTAAATAAAAATTATCATATAAAAAAAGTCCGTTCCTGAATTTAGAAACGGACTTTTTTTATATGATTTAATTCTTCTAATCTAAAGATTCTGTTAGTTTTTTGAAAACGGTTTTGGCATTTTTACCTTCATACAATACTGCATAAACTGCATCAATAATAGGGGTTTTAGCACCGTAACCCTGATTTAATTTATAAGCACTTTTAGTTGCATAATATCCTTCGGCAACCATACTCATTTCCATCATGGCGCTTTTTACAGTATAGCCTTTTCCAATCATATTTCCGAACATTCTGTTTCTTGAAAATACTGAATATCCTGTAACCAATAAATCACCCAAATAAGCTGAGTCATTGATATCCCGCTTCATTTTATGCACTTTCTTGATGAATTTTCGCATTTCCCGGATTCCGTTGCTCATCATCACCGACTGAAAATTATCTCCATATCCCAGACCATGTGCAATTCCGGCAGCAATGGCATAAATGTTTTTCAGCATTGCTGCATATTCCGTCCCAATAATATCATCAGAAATTTTAGCTTTGATATAGTTGCTCGATAATATTTTGGCAACTGTACAGGCTTTATCAGGATCACCGCAGGCAATAGTTAAATAGGAAAGTCTCTCTAAAGCTACTTCCTCAGCATGACAAGGTCCAGTAATAACTCCTATATTGTAGTATGGAATATCGTATTGAATATGAAAATGCTCCCCAACGATCAAACTCGTTTCAGGAACAATTCCCTTGATGGCCGAGAAGATAATTTTATTTTCCAGAGAAACCGTTAAATGCTCTAACTCTGCATTTAAAAAAGCCGAAGGAATAGCAAAGATTAAGTAATCTGCATATTCAATAGCTTCGTTTATATTATTGGTTAGTTTAAGTTTTGCAGTATCAAATTCAACAGAACTTAAATAATTTGGATTATGCTTGTATTTTTGAATGTGTTCTATCGCTGCATCATTTCGCATATACCACGAAATTTCAGGTAGATTCACGCATAACATTTTTGCAATTGCAGTTGCCCAGCTTCCTCCTCCAATTACTGCAAACTTTAAATTTTGGCTCATTATTTTATTAATTTAAAGCAAAAGTACTTAATAATGGAGTAATATCACAAAATGTCGTTTAAGAATTTTAAAAAAGCACCTTTAAATACAGTGGTTTTAAAAGATTTTTAAAAAAAAATGAAAATATTTTTCTTTTATAACAATAAAATACAAACTCCTACGTTGTAACTTATTATAAATTAGATTTTTAAATGAGTTTAGTAAGACTTGAGTTAGTTAGTTTTGTTTTAGTATTTTAAAAAGGCGTTCCTAAATATTTAGAGAACGCTTTTTTTGTAGTTTTCAGTTTACTGTCACAGTTTCCAATTTACTCTGCGACTGGATACGGCGACTGCGACTAATAACTCATTTCTACAATAGATTTTACTTTATCTAAAGTCACCAATTGTTTTTCTCCTAAACCTTTCCACCCTCTTTCATCAAAACGGTTTACAATAAAATCTGCTGTCTTGCTATAATCATCTGTGTATTGAGAAAGTTTGGTATCCATTCCCATTGTATGGAAAAATTCTACCGTTTTATTTATAGCTTCTTTAGCCACTTCATCTTCAGAACCTGTTAAGTTGAAGATTCTTCTTCCATATTGCGCTAATTTTTCTTTTTTGGTATCAAACATCACATTATATAAACTGGGCCCAATAATCGCCAAAGTTCTCGCATGATCAATTCCATATAAAGCGGTTAGTTCGTGCCCAATCATATGTGTTGCCCAGTCTGAAGGAACTCCTTTTTGAATCAATCCGTTTAACGCCATTGTGCAGCTCCACATAAAATTAGAAGCTAATGCGTAATTCGTTGGATCTTCTACCACTTTTGGGCCAACTTCTATTAACGTCTGTAAAATTCCTTCGGCAATCCGATCCTGTAAAAAACCTTCATGCGGATAAGTTAAATATTGTTCCATTACGTGCGTGTAAGCGTCAACAACACCGTTTTGCAGTTGTCTTTTTGGCAGCGATTCAATTACGGTTGGATCACAAATTGAGAATTTTGGAAATAAAGCACTTCCGCCAGAAGCTAATTTTTCCTGTGTTGCTTTAATCGTTACGACATATCCGGAATTCATTTCGCTTCCTGTTGCAGGCAAGGTCAAAATAGTTCCAAATGGCAGAGCATTTTCTTTAATCAGCAAACGTTTTTGTAAAATATCAATTGGGTTTCCGTCAAAATGAACTGCTGCTGAAATAAATTTCACACCATCGATTACAGAACCTCCGCCAACAGCCAGAATAAAATCAATTTTTTCGGCTTTGATAACTTCAACCGCTTTCATTAAAGTTTCGAAATGCGGGTTTGGCTCAATTCCGCCAAATTCAACAATATCAAAACCTTTTAAGTTACTGATTACCTGTTCGTGAATTCCGTTTTTAAAGATACTTCCGCCGCCATAAGCCAAAAGAATTTTTGCTCCTTTTGGAACCAAAGCTGAAAGTTTTTCTATTTGTCCTTTTCCGAATATTAAATTCGTCGGATTGTATAATTCAAAGTTTAGCATATTTTTAAGTTTCTGAGATACTAAGATGCTAAAATTCTAAGTTTTTTTAAGACAGTGAAATCTTAGCCACTTAGAATCTTAGCCACTTAGAACCTTATTTTTTTAATTGTTCCATTAATTTTTCAGCTACCAGTTTTGATGAAGCTGGATTTTGACCTGTAATCAATAAACCGTCTTCTACTGCATAAGGTGCCCAATCAGCTCCTTTTGAATATTTGCCACCATTGGCTTTCAAGGCATCTTCTAATAAAAATGGAACCACTTTTGTCAGTCCAACACCTTCTTCTTCGGTATTAGAAAATCCGGTAACTTTTTTGCCTTTTACTAAATAAGAACCTTCAATTTTTACATTTTTTAATGCTGCCGGTGCATGACAAACAAAACTTACTGGTTTTCTATGATTGTAAAAAGATTCAATCAAGTCAATAGAGTTTTGATCTACAGCCAAATCCCACATTGGTCCGTGACCACCCGGATAAAACACGGCATCAAAATCTTTTTGATTCACTTCTGTAATTTTATGCGTATGTTTTAGTTTTTCCTGTAAAGCTACATCGGCATCAAAACGTTTAGTATCTTCTGTAGCTGCACTCGGATCATTGCTTTTTGGATCAATTGGAGGCTGACCACCCAACGGACTTGCAATTTCTACAGCATATCCCTCATCTATTAAAGTATAATAGGGAGCAGCAAATTCTTCTGTCCAAAATCCTGTTTTTTCACCTGTATCTCCTAATTTGTCGTGACTCGTAAGCACAAATAATACTTTTTTCATGTGTTTTTTATTTAATTTTTGAGCAGTAGCTGATATGCCACTTGACGTTAAAGCGATTATCGCAA
>CBFGNY010000136.1:0-12372 GCA_965650235.1 uncultured Flavobacterium sp.
TTCCCTGAAGAAAAAATCCCTCAGTTAGTTCGTGAAATTATTTATATGAAAAATTCACAGAACTATGCCATCAATTCTTTCAAGATGGAAATGATGAATTTCGATCAGGAAACTTTTTTCAACACCTTTGACTGGCTGATTTCTGAAAAATCATTTCAACAAGTTTTTAAGGAACATTTTCTTCCTCTATTGAAAGAATTAGGTCTTTTGTGGCAATCACAAACCATTAGTCCGGCAAATGAACATTTCATGAGCCATTTAATTAAACAGAAAATATTAATATATACAGAAGGGCTTCAAATCCAGAAGCCAGCTAAAACAGATAAGGTATTTGTACTCTCATTACCCATAAATGAAATTCATCAAATAGGATTACTCTATCTACAATACGAAATTTTACTGAAGGGGTATAAAACTATCTATTTAGGCGAAAGCATGCCTATAGAAAATCTGCAGGACCTGACCAAACATTTCAACAGAATCACTTTCGTAACGTTTATGACCATTCAGCCAGACCGCAACTTTGTTAATCAATATGTAAAAACAATGGAGCAAAAATTACTCTTAAAAAATAATGAAATTTGGATTATGGGAAAAATGAGCGAGAATATTGACAGAAAAATTCTGTCTGAAAGAACCTTTATTTTTGACTCCATGGAAGAAACTATTAATAATATATAATTTTTGTTTAAAGTTTTTGTACATTTGTTAAACAAATGAAAAAAACTATCTCCATAATAGGATCCGGATTTTCTGCTTTAGCTGCTTCTTGCTATCTGGCAAAGCAGGGACATGCAGTAACTGTTTACGAAAAAAATGATTCAATTGGAGGCCGGGCAAGACAATTTAAAAGCAATGGTTTTACCTTTGACATGGGGCCAAGCTGGTACTGGATGCCTGATGTGTTCGAACGTTTTTTTAAGGATTTCGATAAAAAACAAGGTGATTATTATGAGCTTATAAAACTAAATCCAGCTTATCGGGTTTATTTTGGAGTTGATGATTTTATCAATATCTATGACAATCTTGAAGCAATAAAATCCACTTTCGAAAAAATTGAAAAAGGAAGCGGCCAAAAACTGCAAATTTTTATCGATCAGGCCAAAAGGAATTATGATATTGCAATAAAAGATTTGGTATACCGTCCCGGGGTTTCTGCTTTGGAATTAATTACACCTAAAACAGTTTTAAAACTGAATCAATTTCTAAGCAACGTGAGTTCTGATATCCGAAAAGAATTCAAAAACGAAAGATTAATTCAGATTCTGGAGTTCCCCGTTTTATTTTTAGGTGCAAAACCGTCAAAAACACCTTCATTTTATAATTTCATGAATTATGCCGATTTTGGCCTGGGAACCTGGCACCCCAAAACCGGAATGTTTGATGTGGTTCGCGGTATCGAAAAACTGGCTTTCGAATTGGGTGTAACAATTAAGACAAACTCCCCAATCGAAAAAATAATCGTTGAAAACAAAACCGCAACCGGAATTATAATTGATGGAAAAACAATCAAATCTGATATTGTTTTAAGTGGTGCCGATTATCAGCATACTGAAACCTTACTCGAAAAAGAGCATCGCGCTTATTCTGACAACTATTGGGAGAGCCGCATTTTCGCACCTTCTTCCCTCCTTTTTTTTATAGGTTTTGATAAAAAAATTGAAAATGTAACCCATCACGCCTTATTTTTTGATGTCGATTTCAACCAGCACGCAGCTGATATTTATGATGAGCCAAAATGGCCGGAGGCTCCTTTATTCTATGCCAATTTCCCATCAAAAACAGATAAAACGGCAGCACCTGACGGAATGGAAACTGGCTTTTTTTTAATTCCGCTAGCGCCAGGAATAAATGATAGTGAAGCACTTAGAGAAGAATATTTTGATAAAATAATCGCTCGTTTTGAGCAACTTACACAACAAAAAATTAAAAATAACATTATCTTTAAGAAATCATTCTGTAAAAATGACTTTGTAACAGATTACAATGCTTACAAAGGAAATGCATACGGAATGGCGAATACCTTATTACAAACTGCTTTTTTAAGGCCAAAACTAAAAAGCAAAAAAGTTCGTAACTTATATTTTACAGGACAGCTAACTGTACCTGGCCCAGGGGTTCCGCCTGCCTTAATTTCAGGAAAATTGGTTGCTGAGTTAATTGAAAAATCACTTAGATCTTAAAAAATGAAATCACTATTCGACGCAGTTTCTTTTAAATGCAGTAAATTAATTACGCAAAATTACAGCACCTCATTTTCGCTGGCAGTAAAAATGCTGTCGCCAAGTATTCGGGATGCCATTTACAGCGTTTATGGATTTGTACGTTTTGCTGACGAAATTGTAGATTCGTTTCACGATTATGAAAAAGAATATCTTATTGAAGACTTCGAAAAAGAATATTACAAAGCAATGCAATTAGGCATCAGCCTCAACCCTATTCTCAACTCTTTTCAGCATACTGTAAAAGAATACAATATCACAGATGATTTGGTTCAGGCATTTTTACGAAGCATGAAATTAGATCTCATAAAATCAACTTACAACTCACAAGCTGAATACGAAGATTACATTTACGGCTCTGCAGATGTTGTTGGCTTAATGTGTCTTAAAGTTTTTGTAAAAGGAAATAATCAAAAGTATGAGCAACTGAAAAATGAGGCAATGCGCTTAGGATCAGCTTTTCAAAAAGTAAATTTCCTAAGGGATTTAAAAGATGATAATTTGGTTTTAAACCGAAATTATTTTCCAGGAGTCGATTTGAATTCATTCGATGAAAGTGCAAAAACAGCAATCATCAATGAGATTGAAGAAGATTTCAAGGTAGCATATCAGGGAATCGTGAAACTGCCTATGGAAGCAAAATTTGGTGTTTATACTGCTTTTATCTATTACAGAAAACTGTTGAAAAAGCTAAAAAATACGCCGTGTTCAGAAATTGGAAACTCAAGAATTAGGGTTTCAAATTATACCAAAGCCGGGCTTTTAGCGCAATCTTTTGTAACTTACAAATTGAAAATGGTTTAAATTTATTTCATAAAATAAAACAAAATGATCTCTTTTTTAATTTTTTTAGGAGTTTTTCTTTTCATGGAATGTGTGACCTGGCTTACACACAAATATATAATGCACGGACTCATGTGGTATTTTCACGCAGATCATCATCAGCCAAAATACGAACATACTTTTGAGCGCAACGACATTTTCTTTGTCATTTTCGCCATTCCGAGTATTGTGTTATTTTATTTTGGCGTTCAGGGCGGCTTCAATTACCTTTTTTTTGTCGCTTGCGGAATCACAACTTATGGGATATGTTATTTTTTAATTCACGATGTCTTGATTCATCAACGGTTTAAATGGTTCAAAAACACCAAAAACAAATATCTAATCGGTCTCCGAAAAGCCCATAAAGTCCACCATAAACATCTTGGAAAAGAACATGGAGAATGTTTCGGAATGTTATTTGTGCCCTTCAAATATTATAAAATGTAAAGAATGATGTGGGCGTTACCCCGCAGAAAAAGCGGGGTCGGGTCTTTCGTTCCCGCTTTTTTGTATCAGGCAGACACGGCGCAATAACGACAGGTAAATTAAATGCCTGACACAAAAAGAGCTCCACTGCAACCCCTAACGCATTCGTAAATCAAGAACTTCCTCTAATGCAAGTCTATGAAAATATATAAAATAGAAACCGTTCAACATCTTAACGCCACTATTGAAGAATGCTGGGACTTTTTTTCAAGCCCAAAAAACCTTCAAACGATAACTCCAGACAACATGAGTTTCGAAATTCAGGATTATGATGGCAAACGCATGTATCCCGGACAAATTATAACCTACACATTAAAACCTTTGTTTGGCATTAAAATTAATTGGGTTACAGTCATTACCGTTTCTCAGGAAAATCAGTATTTCATAGACGAACAACGTTTTGGGCCTTACGCTTTATGGCACCACAAGCACTTTTTTGAACCGGGAGAAAACGGTGGGACAAAAATGACAGACATTGTACATTATGCCATACCTTTTGGGTATTTAGGCCGCGTTATGAATACCTTAGTTGTAAACAAAAAGATTAATGGCATTTTTGATTTTCGTCGTACTAAAATCGAGGAATTGTTCAATTTAAAGAAAAATGTAATAGATTCGTAGCTTAATAATAGATAATAGAATCTATTTTAAAAAATAAGTCCCAATGAAAACGATATTAAAAGCTGCAAATTTAAGCATTGGTTATAAGTCCGGAAAAGAAGTTGTAGCTGTTGCCCGGGACTTAAATTTGGCTTTAGATCCGGGAAAACTTATCGCCTTGATTGGTGGAAACGGAATTGGAAAATCGACTTTATTAAGAACTATTACCGGAATTCAATCCCCTTTGTCAGGAAATGTTTTTCTGAATGACAAAAATATAAACACTTACAAACCATTAGATTTAGCACAAAATTTAAGCTTGGTTTTAACCGAAAAGCTACCTCCAAGTAATCTCTCTGTATTTGAATTGGTTGCATTGGGAAGACAGCCATACACCAATTGGATTGGTACTTTATCCCAAACGGATATAGAAAAAGTTCAGGAAGCCATGCAATTGACGCAAATAGAACATTTAGCTTCAAAAAAACATTTTGAAATCAGTGACGGACAATTACAAAAGGTGTTAATCGCAAGAGCTTTGGCACAAGATACGCCTTTGATTATTCTTGACGAACCTACGACACATCTCGATTTGTTGCATAAAGTTTCACTGTTCAAATTACTGAAAAAGCTGACACAGGAAACTCAAAAATGTATTCTATTTTCCACACACGATATCGATTTGGCAATTCAGTTAAGCGATGAAATGATTATCATGACACCGGAAATGGTGGTACAGGACGAACCGTGCAATTTGATTTCAAAAGGAAGTTTTGCAACTTTATTCAAAGACGAACATATTATTTTTGATGCTGAAAAAGGGAAGTTTATTGTGACTTAGGTTTGATTTGCCAAAGCAAAATTAAATAAGTTTAGTTTCTTTAGAACACAATAATAAATACCTACAAGGTTGAAAAAAACCTTGCAGGAAACATCTATTTTTGATACAGAAAAAGGGAATTTAACTGTACTTAATTTTAGGAGCTAATCCTGCTGTCCGTTTTATCTTTTATGGTCAAAAAACAGATAACCAATTTAAACCTTATTTAACCCCAATCTGCCTCTTAGCTTCCCCAACAACAAAAGCCACAGAATTCGCAATATTAAAACTTCGAATTAACTTCGACATCGGAATTGTTAAATGATTTTCGAAACGCGCTAAAACTTCCTTGCTCAAACCAACGCTTTCTTTTCCGAAAACTAACCAGTCTCCATCCTGAAAATCAGTTTCTAAATATGATTTTTCGGCATGTGAACTCATTAAAAACACACGTGACTGATCTGGGATTTGTGCAATCCATTCTTCTATGTTTTGATATTCCGTAACATCAAGATGCACCCAGTAATCCAATCCCGAACGCTTTAGGTTTTTGTCATTAATCACAAATCCAAAAGGATGAATTAAGTGCAGTCTGCTTTCTGTACCCACACATAAGCGGCCGATATTTCCGGTATTATTTGGTATTTCCGGTTCTACAAGAACAACGTTTAGCATTTTTTTTTAGTTAATTGTTATGAGTTAGGAGTTATAAGTTATGAGTTAAGATTTTAGTAATTATCAAAATGACACATTATCTAATTAGTTTTCTAATTGAAAATCGGGAACTTCTAAAACCTCGCCGGCTTTTAAGTTTTGCAAATATACATTTCCTATCCGAACACGGACAAGCCTGAGTGTCGGAAAACCAACTGCAGCAGTCATTTTCCGAACCTGGCGAAACTTTCCTTCATTAACGGTTATCGATGCCCAGGATGTTGGTCCATGGCGTTCATCCCTTATTTTTTTAGCTCGCGGTCCAAAATCGGGAATTTCAGTAACGATAAAAGCTTTGCAGGGTTTGGTTTTGTATTTTCCGCCTTCAAAACCAATTTCTACGCCTTGTTGCAATTGTACAATAGCTTCGGGTGTAATTATGCCGTCAACCTGAACATAATATTCCTTGTCTACTTTTTTGCTTCTTATCTGTTCGCTTACTTTTCCGTCGGTTGTCAGCAAAAGCAAGCCTTCAGAGTCTTCATCAAGACGGCCAATTGCCATTGTGCCTTCCGGAAAAGGATATAATTCGCCTAAAAGCTTTTTCTTTCTCTTCAATTCATATATAAATTGGCTAAGGAAGCCGTAAGGTTTAAAAAGAACGAAGTGACGATGCATATTTTTATTTTTTGCAAAGATAGTTTTGTTCTTCTTCATTGAAAAATTAATGGGAGAAATTAACCCAAAGCAATGTTAAACCATTTAGTTTTAAAATTTAGAATTTGTAATATTATAAGAAGAATATTAAACAAAAATGACATGGAAACAAATAATTTAGGCACTAAAAAGATAAACGGAGTACAAAAAGACATTGACGAATCTAAAGGAAAAAATATTTCGCATGACGGAAAATCTGAGGATGCCAATTTGAAAAAAGAAGTTGTTACCGATGCGCGGGGCAATAAACAAACAGTAGAAAGGGCACGAAATGAAAACGAGGATATCCGAAAAGTCAAAGATGATGTAAGTCTGGATGATGCTAATGCAAATCGTGGTGTTTCATCAGAAGAAGAAGCAAAAAAGACAGTAGAAAACAAAGACCGAAATTCGGATATCACACCAAATCGTTACCCAAATTCAAATCCGGAAAGTCATAAAGACAGAGGGAACATGAAATTGGATGAGGAAAATTAAATTCATAGTGAATACTACTTTTTTATTATCAGAAACAAAGGCTGTCAATTTAGGCGGTCTTTTTTTTGGTAGTTATTGTAGGCGTAGTTTTACATTCAAGTTTTTTATCTTAAAAAACAGAATTCCTTTAAAAAATCATTTCATCACTTGAAATGAAATATGATTATGAATAATTTAAACAATGCACTTATTTTTGCCTTATTGATATGAAATGTTTATAAGTTTAAAATATTTATGTTTATAGTTTTATAATATTCCCTTAACTTTAAAGTAGATAACTTTAGATGCTAAACTTTAATATTTTAAACTATGAAAAATATTTACACTTCGCGATATTTAATGGCGTTTTTAAGTTTTTTTTATTTCTTGTCGGGAAATCTTTTTGCCCAGACGATGCCCGAAAAACAACCCTTGCCTTACACACAGGATTTTTCGTTTGCTGCATCAGAAACAGCATATCCTGATGGCTTTCAGGGATGGACTGCCAATATATTTCCAGGATCTGCATTTAATACAAATGCTGTTGTAGTTGCTGACAGACCTTTAATTGCTAATAGTACAGCTGCCACAAATAGTGGCAATTTTCATAATTATAATGGAAAAATTGGTTTTTTAAATAATGGCGACTTAGACTTAACAATTGCTTTTGCTTTTGATGCGACAGGACAAAAAGCAATACAGGTGCAATATGATGCTATGACGATTCGCAATCCTTATAATGGAAGCAATAACACTCGTATTAATGAAATGATTTTGCAATACAGGGTTGGCTCTGCCAGTCCATTTGTTTCTTTGTTATCAACGGCGTACAGCAATACTTCTGACACTCAGACAGGAGCTACAACTAGTCCACAAAATGAAAAAAAAATAAAACTAACACTACCGGCAGAATGTGATAATCAGCCTGTAGTTCAAATACGATGGATTTCCAGACAGGTTTCCGGTTCAGGATCCCGACCTTCTTTTGCAATAGATAATATTGATATCCGAAGTGACATTTTGGCTCCGGTAAGCGAAACAGGTTATCCAAAAGCAGACAATATCTTATCAGAAAGTTTTGATTTTTTAAACAAAATTGATGAAGTTGGAAAAACGTATTATGTCCTTTTGCCAGCCGAAAGTACTGAACCAACAATTGCTCAAATAAAAGCTGGTCTTGATGCAAATGATTCTGCTGCATTACAATCCGGATTTTTGGATATTACTGATGAATCTCAGCAATATGTAAAAAGTTTTACAGGATTAGCACTTGACACCAGTTACAGCGTTTTCTCCATTTCCGAAGATTCTAATGGCAATATCCAATCGGTAGTAAATAAGGTTGATGTTGCTACTTCAAGCGTTGCATTTCCTTCAATATCGACTACAGTTGCCTCTCTTAATTTAGGTTTTTCTGAAGCAAATTATACTTCTGACAGTGCAACTTATCAAATTCAGGGTTCTAATCTTACCCATAATGTGGTAGTGACTGCTCCTGCAAATTTTACAATTTCTAAAGATAATAATACGTTTGGCCCTACCCTGACATACACTGCATTTGATTTCGCTTCAAATGTTGCCCAAACGGTTTATGTTCGATTTACCCCAACTTCTACAGGCAGTTTTTCAGGTGAGATAACACATGAAACAAAAGGCGCCGTTACTAAAAATGTCACCTTATCAGGTATCGGAATCAACCCTTATGTTCAGGGTTTTAACGATGTCAATGTTTTAAGCAATAGTGGATGGACACAACATAACGTAGCAGGAAATGCAAATAGCTGGACGAGTACAACAAATACCAGAAACATAAATTCAGGAACAGGCGCTGTACTTATGAATGGCTTTTCGGATACTGGAGCCAGTAAGGATTGGCTTATTTCGCCTAAACTGCACTTGGATACTTTTGGTCAATTTCCGTTGTTATCATTTTATTCTCGTAAATTTTATGAAGGTCCTGCTTTAAAATTAATGGTTTCGACTAATTATGATGGAAAAAGCAATCCGGAAACCGCTACCTGGACCGCAATAGAAGGTTATTTTCCAACTACAACAGGAACTTATGTTCAGTCACAATTTATAAATTTAGCAGGATATAAAACCAGTCATACTTATTTGGCCTGGGTATATGAAACCACGTCTGGGGGAAGTAATGCGGCCGCAGAATGGTCATTAGATGATGTAGCCATTACCAATGAGTCAGGTTATGTGGCTTCAAACCCTGTTTTAGATTTTGGGGATGTAAATATGAATGCTGTTTCTGACAGTCAGTCTTTTGTTTTCAAAGCAGAAGGTTATGGAGCTATTACGATTACCGCTCCTGCCGATTATGAGCTGTCTTTAGATAATAATACGTTTCAGTCCAATGTTGTTGTAAGTGCTCTTGATGCATCAGCAGGAAAAACGATTTACGCAAGATTTACACCTTCTGTAAAAGCATTAACTATTTCCGGGGCATTAACCGTAACCGGAACTTCTTTAAATAAACAAATTGGAAAGCTGACAGGTTCTTCTGTACTAAAAGCAGACACTTTTGATGTGGTAACTTACAATTTAGAGTTTTTTGGTACGGATGTAAAAGGAACAGATGGCTTTGAATTTGGCCCAACAAATGATGATTTGCAAATTGAGAATGTTGCGAAGGTAATGAACAAATTAAATGCTGATGTTTATGTAGTTCAGGAAGTATCAGATGACCCGTCAATTGATAAATTGATTGATCAAATAAACATTAATGGTAAAACATTTGAAAAAACAATTTCGACATCATGGTCGTATTCGTTTGATCCGGCTGATCCAAATTTCCCTCCTCAAAAATTAGTAGTTCTTTATAATACGCAAACCACAACTGTAAAAAAGAGCCGCGTAATGTTTAAAAAATTATACGATGAGGTTAGAGCCGGAACTACAACTTTACCAAATTATCCTGGTGGAAATGGAGCTAGTTTTTTTGCATCAGGACGTTTGCCTTATCTGATACAAATAGAAACCAATATCGGAGGTGTTAAAAAAGAAATCAACCTGATTAATATTCATGCCCGTGCAAACAGCGGATCTGATATATCGAGATACAATATGCGTAAATATGACGCCGAATTGTTAAAAGACAGTTTAGACGTTAATTATCCAAATTCAAATTTGATAATTTTAGGAGATTTTAATGATGATGTAAAAGCATCTGTTATCACGCCAAATCCTTCATCTTACGAAGCTTTTGTTAATGATACAAATAATTATGATGCGCTTACTTTGGGAATCAGTCAGGCTGGTGCTTATAGTTTTTTAAGTTCTGGAGGATTTCTGGATCATATTGTCATTTCAAATGAGTTAACAGATGAGTATATACCAAACTCAATTGCTGTATATGATCCGCGTACAGATATTGTAAACTATACAACGAACACTTCTGACCATGGACCGGTTATTGCCCGTTTTGAATTAAAAGAAGATAATCTAAGCACAATTGATTTTGATGCCAATACTACATTTGCTGTAAAAGCATTTCCTAATCCTGCAACAGATGTGGTAAATGTTCTTGTAAAAAGCAGTACAGACAAAAATCTAAAATTAAGATTTTATGATATCAACGGCCGTTTGGTAGGAAACCCTTTTGAAGTTAAGGCAAATCAGGATATAACGACGACAGCAGTTCCGGTAAATTATTTACAAAGAGGTGTTTATATTTATACCTTGACAGAGAATAATAAGGTTGTTTTTAAAGGAAAAGTCATAAAAAAATAAGTACAAATAATCCATTACTTAAAAGGCAGTTCAAATTCGGACTGTCTTTTTTTTTTAGTATTATTGAACATCAAATAAATTTTTAGCTTTTAAATCAATAGTTTTGTTATCGGATATTTCTAAAAAATAATCCAATTGCCATTGTTGTGTTTTTTGAGCCTGCTTGCTGGTTGTAATATCCCAGGGCGGATAAACTCTTGTGGCTCTTTTGCCTTCTTTTGTTGGGGTTGAAAAAATCCCTTTTTCTAATAAAATAGCTTTTGGAAAGATAAACTGTCCAAAATTATTTTCTTTTCGCACACTGATAACAACAAAATCTATTGCATCCGAAAAATCAAAAGGTTCGATGGTTCCGGATAGGTTACGTTTCCATAAAGTAACAAACTGTCCCGTTTTTGTTGGAGTAATTTTCGCTGCCCTGTAGCAGATGGTCTTTTTGCCAATCTCAAAACGATACCCACTATATTCGGCACTTTCAGTTTCTGGCAAAGGTTGTGTACATTTTAAACTACAGCAATCATAAACCAGTTTTTTCGCCAAAATTAAATCATGAGGGAATGTTTTTGCATTAATCCAAGTGTCCTGAATTGTCATACTTTATTTTGGATTAAAAAGAGACATTCAAACCAAAATTGAATGACCACTGAAATTGATTAAAAGTTTGATTATTTAATGGATTGACATAATAGTTCATGCCTGGCTCAACAAAAACATGTGTTTTTTTGTATAAACGGTATTGAAAAGTACTGCTCAATAAGGAACCATAAACAAAGTCACTGGCATCTAAATTATCGCCAATTGAAGTGCCGTTTAACGTTACATTATTTGAAATCAATTTTCCCACAAATCCTCCCGTATTTAAACTAATACTAGTTTTGTCTTTATTGAAAAGCGCATAAGAAACTTCAAGAGGCATCTCAATATACTTTAAGCTCTGATCAATATTTCCGGTTTCGAAGTTACTGCTTTTTAAAGTGTTTTGTGTACTTTTTGAAACAAAAACATAACTGGAATTGTTTGCTATTGTTTGTTTAACGACAGTAGAATTTTGATTCAGGTAATCACTTGTACTCAGGAGTGAGGATGCAATATGGCTGGTACTGTAATAAGACACATTAGCAACGCTTTGCCCTAATTCGTTAATTTTTAAACCAGAACTTACGGCCCATTTTTTATTGAGCTTGTAATTTGTTTTTACTCCGTATGTATTGGTTTGCTTCGATTCATTAACATTGCCTAAAGTTTTTTGTTTACTATAATTTTCTGAATTTGCAATTCCCGCAAAAACTTCCAGCGACCACTTTTCTGAGTTTGAAATGGATTTCTCCTCCTTGTCTTTTTCAGGTTTAACTTCAACAATTCCCTTTTCTAAATTTTGTAATACAGCCAACTGAACAGAATCTTGTGTGCTTAATGAATTGGCAGCTATAGCATTGTTCTTTTGGATATTTTCTGCCAGGATCGATTCCGTTTTTACTGCTTCATTAGGAACTTCTTTTTCTAAAATCTGTTTATTATTGTCTGAATTTGAAGAATTTAAAGCAATAGCATCATTGCTTTTCGAAACCAGTTCGCCTTCAAAAACAGAATTTGGCATCTGATTATCTGAAAAGGAATTGAATGAATTCTGTTTTCCTAAGGTGAAAGTTTTCCCTGCTATAGATTGATTTGTATTTCTTTTTTCGGTTTGTAAAATTTGATTATCTGAAAAAGAATTGAATGAATTTTGTTTACCTCCAATAAATGTTTTTTCGGCTACAGCCTGATTTGAATTTATTTTTTCAGTTTGTAAAATTTGATTATATAAAAAAGAATTAAAATAATTTTGATTACCTCAAAAAAAAGTTTTTTCGG